>JBBPXX010000106.1:0-15573 GCA_038200505.1 Pyrinomonadales bacterium
CGCGGGTCTTTTATTTTCCCGACACTTTCAAATAACGTCTTTGTTTTTAATTGTTTCAACTCTCTCCTCATCCCAAAATAGAATAAGTTCAAGTTTTACACACTTTTCTCGCTTCTTACATTTTTAATGCGTTTGCCCTATAGAACACATAGATTTTTTTCCGCTGTAATCAGACAAAATTAAAAAGAATATCTAGCCACAGATTTTCACAGATAAACACAAGATATTTTTTTGATTTTTAACCGCATTTTCCTATCTTTTCTTATCATCTGAGTTTATCTGTGAAAATCTGTGGCTAAATTCTTTTCTTTATGTCTATGTTTCTATAGTTTTTAAAAAATCCTAAAATCACTCCAAATTCCCATCGAACAAAGCCGCACGAAAAGATCGGAAAATCCGACGACAAATAAACTGCACCACGCGAAAAGCATATGTCTTTTATTTAGCGAACTGCAAGCATTATAAGCCGCACATTGAAGCGGTTTATCCGAAAGTTCGTCGCATCTGCCGCCGACAAGATGGCGCAAAGAATGACAGCCAAGCGTATAACCGGCGAGAAAAAAGACGTTCGCCGTTAAAATAATCGTGCCGAGTCCGATGCCGAAATGCGAAACGCCGGAAGCGTCCGTGAACCACATCGCCTTCCAAGCGTCGTGCGCCAGAAAAATTAAAAATATTAGTGCGAGATAAAGAAAATAACGATGAACATTTTGCAGAATCAGCGGAAACTTGCGTTCGCCCCAATAACTGTTGCGCGGTTCGCCGACGGCGCACGCCGGCGGATCAGCCCAAAACGCTTTGTAATACGCGCCGCGATAATAATAACAAGTAAAACGAAATCCCGCCGGAGCCCAAAGAATAAGCAAAGCAGGCGAAAACGGCAGCCAATTCGGAATCCACGAAGGTTTTGCGCCAAACATCGAATGCGGAGAATCGCCGAAAATCTCCGGCGAATAAAACGGTGATAAGTAGTTCGCCCCGCCGCCGTAAAAATAATGATTACCTTGAAACGCCGCCCACGTCGAATAAACGACAAACGCGCCCAAACCGAGAAAAACAAGTAGCGGATAAACCCACCACAAGTCCCGCCGCATCGTTTCGCCAAAAGATCTTTTTATAGGAAGACTCGCGTAAGCCATAAAAGCCGTCAATACCTCCGGCGCAGATTGTTCGGCAAATAAATGCAG
Organism: Pyrinomonadales bacterium; assembly: GCA_038200505.1. GTDB lineage: Bacteria > Acidobacteriota > Blastocatellia > Pyrinomonadales > Pyrinomonadaceae. The sequence goes on from JBBPXX010000106.1 coordinate 1,188, forward strand.
AATTTTAATGGACAAACAAAGAATCGTGTCTTTGCCTTCGCGCCTTTAATTTTTTAAGTTAGAAAATTACGGATTTTGATTTAAATCTTTGTGGATAAAGTTTTACGTCAATTTCAAATACAAGTCAAGTTTAATCCGGTTTTCGCATATTCACTGAATCGAGAGGTTGTTCTTTGATTTCACTGAAATAAATCATATTATTTCCAATGACATTGATTTAAATGAAGAACTATTGAACGAATTGTAGATTTTTGATGCAGTAAAATTAGGTGGACAAATTATTGAATAACAAAATAAGAACAGCAATATTCGGTGGTTCGGGTTACGGTGGAAGTGAGCTTTTGCGGATACTTTTGTTTCATCCGAACACCGAAATTGTTTTGGTTACGGCAAATGAACAGGCGGGAAAATCTGTTAGCGAAGTTCATAAAAATCTATTCGGTTTGACGGATTTGAGGTTTGAAAAATCGCCTGAAGATTTATCGAAACTCGAAAATTTAGACGTTGCATTTTTTGCTCTGCCGCACGGAAATGCGTTGAGTTTGATTCCGAATTTGCCGGAAAATGTGAAAGTCATTGATTTATCGGGCGATTTCAGAATCAATGACGCTGAAACCTTTCAACAATTTTATAAACTCGAACACACGGCGACTGAGTTGCAGAAAGAATTTGTTTACGGTTTGACCGAAATGAACCGCGAACAAATCAAAAATGCAAGATATATCGCCAATCCGGGCTGTTTTGCGACGGCGACGCTTTTAGCGTTAGCACCGATGGTTAAAAGCGGTTTGCTGACAGGAAAAATTATTGTTGACGCGAAAACAGGTTCGAGCGGTTCGGGCGCGAAAGCGGCGGCGAATACTCATCATCCGCAGCGGATGAATTCATTTTACGCTTATAAACCTTTTCAGCATCAGCACGTTCCAGAAATCGAACAGCACTTGCGCGAAGTCGGCGATTTTGAAAACGATTTTATTTTTATGACGCATAGTTTGCCGATTTCGCGCGGAATTTTCGCGTCGTGTTACTTGGAAACAACAAATATTTTAACAAACGAAGACGTAAAAAATCTTTATGAACTTTTTTACAAAGATTCATTTTTCGTGCGGATTGTCGAAAACTCGCCCGATATAAACTGGGTAAAGACGACAAATTTTTGCGACATCGCGGCGCATTCAAACGGCAAACAAATCGTCGTTTTTTCGGCAATTGATAATTTGGTCAAAGGTGCAAGCGGACAAGCGGTTCAAAATATGAATTTGATGTTCGGACTTGATGAAACAACAGGTTTGAGGTTGATCGGAACAAATCCATAGAAAATTTGTCCGCGAAATATGCGAAAGAAACGAAAATAAAACAGAAAACTTTTTCGTATTTTTAGTGTATTTCGCGGGCAAATTGTTTTAAGCTAAAATAAATTTATGAACAAAGAATTTGAAAACGGACACGACACATTAACCGGAGAATCGCGGCAAAAACTCAAACAGTTGAGTCAGGCATTTTTGCGCCTTCATAAAACTATGCTTGAAGCCGCAAAAGCCGAATATGAAACGAAGAACGGCACGATTACAAACTCCAATCAATATCTCCAACTCGTTTTGGACGATCCGCATTTTGCGTGGCTGCGGAAAATATCTTCGATCATCGCGCTGATTGACGAAGCGACTTCCAGAATGCGACCGGCAACCGAAACGGACGCACAAGCCTTACTTAAAGAAGCAAAAACCTTGCTAAACTTTGAAGACGCGGACAAAGATTTCAACGACAAATTCCAAGCTGCTTTGCAAAACAATTCCGACGCGGTTTTGGGACACAACTACGCTTTGAAATATTTGGACTAAATTATGACAAAATTTCAAATCTAGGGTTTAAATTTCGGAATAACTGAAAAATGATAACGAATAACTGATAATTTCTCAGATTTTTAGTTAGCAGCTATCTTTATTCCGAAGAAATATGTTCATTATAAAGTTTGAAACATCATCCAAAATTCAAAATGAATTTGAAAATCAGACAGGCAAATTTGGAAGACGCGAAAGTTTTAGCCGAAATCGGTTGGCAATCGTTTGACGAAGCCTTTGCCGAAAATCCGAAAAATCATCCCGAAGATATGCGGATTTATATGAATCAGGCTTTTTCACCGGAAACGCTCAATGCTGATTTGCGCGATGAGAAAACGATTTATTTGATTGCGGAATTCGACGATAAAGCTGTCGGTTATGCGAAAATCCAATTTGATACGCGGGAAGATTATATTTCGGGTGAAAAAGTTGTGGAATTGTGCCGTCTTTACGCGCTCGACAAATTTATCGGAAAAGGAATCGGAAAATCGCTGATGCTTGAAATTTTCAAAATCGCCGAAGAAAATAATTGCGACACAATTTGGCTCGGCGTTTGGGAATTTAATTTTCGCGCACAAGAGTTTTATAAAAAATTCGGCTTTGAAAAATGCGGCGAACATATTTTTCAATTGGGAAATGATCCACAAATTGATTGGGTGATGCAGAGGAATACTTAGCCGCAGAAAGTAACGAAAAGGACACAAAAACTATTAACCGCAGATAAACGCTGATGGGCGCAGTTTTTTTATGATTAGAAAAGATAAATCTAAACTGTTATTAACGGTTTTATATCTGCGTTTATCTGTGCAAATCTGCGGTTAATTTTCCTAATAAAATACAATGAAAACTTTACTTGTCGGGTTCGTTTTACTTTTTTCGCAAATCAATCTGATGGCGCAAAAATCTGAAAATTACATTCAATACGTCAACCCGATGATCGGAACGCAGAAAATGGGACACACATTTCCCGGCGCAACCGTTCCGTTCGGTGCAGTGCAATTATCGCCCGATACGGACGAGCAGCCGTATCTGATCGGCGGCAAATATAATCCCGGAACTTATAGATATTGCGCGGGTTATCAATATGACGACAGCGAAATCGTCGGGTTTTCGCACACGCATTTTTCCGGCACGGGACATTCGGATTTAGGCGATTTTTTGATTATGCCGACGATTGGCGATCTGCAATTAGAACCGGGCGAGAAAAATAACCCGAAAAGCGGATTTCGTTCGGCTTTTTCCCACAAACGCGAAATCGCCGAGCCGAATTATTATAAGGTTTTGCTTGATGACGACAATATTACAGCCGAAATGACGACGACGACAAGAGTCGGATTTCATCAATATACTTTTCCCGAATCCGACAACGCGCACATCATTTTGGATTTGATGCACGGCATTTATGATTACGACGGCAAAAATGTCTGGACGTTTGTGCGCGTCGAAAATGACCGCACGATTACGGGTTTTCGGCAGACAAACGGTTGGGCGCGAACGCGAACGGTTTATTTTGCGATGGAATTCTCGAAACCTTTTACCAATTACGGTTTCAAAGATTTCAAACCTTCGCCATATAAAGGTTTTTGGCGCAAATTTGACCAAACGAAAAACTTTCCCGAAATGGCGGGCGAACAAATTCGCGCTTATTTCGATTTCAAAACTGTGAAAGACGAAAAAATCAAAATAAAACTCGCGCTGTCGCCGGTTTCAACCGAAGGTGCGATGAATAATTTGAAAGTTGAAACTCCCGATTGGGATTTTGAAAAAGTTAAAAAAGACGGGCAAAATTTGTGGAATAAAGAACTCGGAAAAATTGCTGTTACAGCCGAAAATAAAGATGATTTGATAAATTTTTATACGGCGATGTATCACACATTTTTGTCGCCGACGGTTTATATGGACGCGGACGGCAAGTATAAAGGTTTGGATCAAAATGTTCATTCCGCGAAAGGTTTTACGAATTACACGACGTTTTCATTGTGGGACACATTTCGCGCTTTGCATCCATTTTTCAACATTATTCAGCCGCAGCGCAACCGCGATATGGTTAATTCGATGCTCGCGCATTATGACCAAAGCGTTCATAAAATGCTGCCCGTTTGGTCGCATTACGCCAACGAAAACTGGTGTATGATCGGTTATCATTCGGTTTCGGTAATTTCCGATGCGATTGTTACGGGAAATATCAAAGGCGTTGATGCAAATCACGCGCTCGACGCGATGGCGCAGACGGCGCGGACGAAATATTACGACGGTCTGGAATATTATATAAAACTCGGCTACGTTCCCGACGACAAAAATTCTTCGTCCGTTTCTAAAACTCTCGAATATGCTTACGACGATTGGGCAATTGCACAGGCAGCGAAAAAGCTCAATAAAACTGCGATTTATGACGAATTTTCAAAGCGTGCGGAAAATTGGAAAAACGTCTATGATTCGTCCGTCGGTTTTACGCGCCCGAAAATGTCAAACGGAAAATTCGTTGCAAAATTCGATCCTCTGAAAACCGAAGGTCAGGGATTTATTGAAGGAAATGCTTGGAATTATAGCCTTTACGTTCCGCACAATCCTTCTGAAATGATTAAAATGATGGGCGGCAAAGCGAAATTTGCGGCGCATTTGGACGAACTTTTTTCGATGCACTTGCCCGATGAATTTTTTGCCGAAACCGAAGATATTACGCGCGAAGGAATTATCGGCGGCTACATTCACGGCAACGAACCTTCGCATCACGTCGCTTATCTTTATAATTGGACGGACGAGCCGTGGAAAACGCAGGAGCGTGTGCGGATGATTTTGAAAAATCAATACAAAGCCGCGCCCGACGGTTTGGGCGGCAACGACGATTGCGGGCAAATGTCGGCGTGGTTTTTATTTTCGACTTTGGGGTTTTATCCCGTCGCGCCCGCGTCCGCGGAGTATCAAATCGGAAGTCCGGCGATTAAAACCGCAGTTTTAAAATTGGAAAACGGCAAAACTTTGACGATTGAAGCCGTAAATCAAAGCGATAAATATGTTTACGTGCAAAAAGTCAAAATAAACGGCAAAGCAATTAATCGCAATTATTTGACGAACGCGGAAATTATGAACGGCGGAAAAATCACATTTTATATGAGCGACAGACACAACTAATCAGGATTTGCACACAGCTAAAAATAAATGAAATTTACAGAAATCGAACAATTGGAAGAACAATTCCAAGTCGCAACTTACGCGAAAATGAATATCGCAGTTGAAACCGGCAAAGGTTGTTGGATTGAAACGAGCGACGGCGAAAAATATCTCGATTTATACGGCGGACACGCGGTTTGCGCGACGGGACATTCGCATCCGCACGTTGTCGAAGCGTTAAAAGCGCAAGCCGAAAAGGTTTTGTTTTATTCAAATCTGGTTTATTCGGAAACACGCGCCAAAGCCGCCGAAAAATTGGTTGAAATTGCACCCGAATCAATGACAAAAGCGTTTTTCTGCAATTCGGGAACGGAGGCAAACGAAAACGCGATGCGAATGGCGCGTTTTGCGACGAAGCGCGAGAAAGTTATCACATTTTCCGGCGGTTTTCACGGCAGAACGGCGGACGCGATTTCGGCGACTTTTTTGGGAAATTATCGCGCATTAGGCAAACCGAATGTGCCGCATCACGTCTGTGCGGAATTCGGCAATTTGGAAAGCGTGCGGGAATTAGCCGATAAAGAAACAGCGGCGATTATGCTCGAACCGATTCAATCAATGGCTGGCGTAATCGAAGTCTCGCCCGAATTTTTTCAAGGTTTGCGCGAAATCTGCAATGAACACGGCATCGTTTTGATTTTCGACGAGGTGCAAACCGGCATCGGACGCACGGGAAACTGGTTTTTTTCGGGTTCGGAATTAGCCGGAAATATTGAAGCCGACATTATTACCTTGGCAAAAAGTTTAGGAAGCGGCGTTCCGGTCGGCGCGTGTCTGGTCAATTCCTGCATCGCCGAAGTTATTAAAACAAACGATTTAGGCACGACATTCGGCGGCGGAATGTTGGCGATGGCGGCTGTTTTGGCGACGATTGAAGCGATTGAAAAAGATGAGATGCGTTTAAACATCGCTGAAATCGAAAACTATCTGCGCGAAAGATTAAAGGAAATCGAAGAAGTCGTCGCAGTTCACGGGAAAGGCGGACTTTTGGGCATCGAATTTGCCGAAAACTGCAAGACGGTTCACGCTAAGCTGTTGGAAAACAAAATAATTACCGGAACTTCGAGCAATCCGAATGTTTTACGATTATTGCCGCCGTTATGCGTTACAAAAGAGGAAATTGATTTATTTGTAGAACAATTATCGCTCTAAATCCTTGCCGCGCGAATTATATCGGCGAAAACTCCCGCCGCCGTCACATCCGCGCCCGCGCCCGCGCCCTTCACTACCAAAGGCAGATCGGCGTAACGATTTGTATAAAATAAAACGGCGTTGTCTTTACCGGAAAGATTGGCGAAATTGTGTTTTTCATCAATACTTTGCAGACCGACAGACGCTTTGCCGTCGTCAAAACTTGCGATATATTTCAAGGATAAGTTTTGATTTCTCGCCGTTTCGAATAAATTTTTGAAGTAATCTTCGTGCGCTTTCATTTCGTTGTAAAAATCTTCAACTGTTCCGCTCAAACAAGATGCGGGCAAAAATCCTTTGTTTTCGATGTCCGACATTTCGATTATATATCCGACTTCACGCGCCAGAATTAAAATCTTTCGCGCCACGTCTGTTCCGCTTAAATCGAGTCGCGGATCGGGTTCGGTGTAACCTTCGTTTTGCGCTTGTCGAACAACTGAAGAAAATGAACGCGAACCGTTGTAATTGTTAAAAACAAAATTCAAAGTTCCCGATAATACAGCTTCGATGCGCTTTATTTTATCGCCGCTTCGCATCAAATCGTTGAGTGTGTTGATAATCGGCAAACCCGCGCCGACGTTGGTTTCAAAAAGAAAATTCGCGTTATATTCACGCGCCAAATCTTTCAAATTTTGATATTTTTCGTAATCAGAAGACGCGGCGATTTTGTTGCAGGCGATGATTGAAACAGCTTTTTGAAGGAGTTTCGGATAAACTTCGACGACTTCGGCGTTTGCCGTTACGTCAACAAAAATCGAATTCCGCAAGTTTTCTTTGATGATTAATTCTACAATTCGGTCTTTGATTTTCGGTTTTTGGTCTTTGGAATCCGAATCGTAATTTTCCGTCTTTGCGCCATTTAACAAATTCTGCCAATTTGAAAGATTAATTCCTTCTTCGTCAAAAAGAATGTTTTTGCTGTTCGCCAAACCGACGACGCGCAGATTCAGACGCAGATTTTCGCGCAGAAAATCGCTTTGCTGCGCGATTTGTGCGAGCAATTTTTTGCCGACTGTGCCGACTCCGACGATAAAAATATTGACTTGCCGATTTCCGTCCGAAAAAAATTCTTCGTGCAGCGTGTTGACGGCTTTTTTAACGTCTTTCGATTCGATAACCGCCGAAATGTTGCGTTCGGAAGAACCTTGCGCGATGGCGTGAATGTTGATGCCCTGCGAACCGAGTGCGTTGAACATTTTCCCCGAAATTCCCGTGTGCGCCTTCATATTGTCGCCGACGAGCGCGAGAATCGAAAAGCCGTTTTCGACGCGCAACGGTTCGATTTTTCCGACGTTTATTTCGTATTTAAATTCATTATCAACGACTTCCCTCGCCAACGCGCCGGATCTTTCTTCGACGGCGACGCAGATCGAATGTTCGGAAGAGCTTTGCGTTATCAAAATAACATTGATTTTTGCGCGGGAAAGCGCATCGAAAAGACGTTTTGAAAAACCCGGAATGCCGACCATACCTGAACCTTCCAAACTCAAAACTGCAATTTTATCAATGCTCGAAATGCCGCGAATAATATCTTTCTCGTCGTCGGTTTCCGCTTCAATCAAAGTGCCGAAATCTTCCGGCGCAAAAGTATTTTTTATCAAAATCGGAATATTTTTCTGCAAAACCGGCTGAATCGTCGGCGGATAAATAACTTTCGCGCCGAAATGCGAAAGTTCCATCGCTTCGCGGTATGTGATGCGCGGAATTTGCCGGATATTTCGCACAATTCGCGGGTCTGCCGTCATCATTCCCGAAACGTCCGTCCAAATTTCCAAAACTTCCGCATCAATCGCCGCCGCCAAAATCGCCGCCGTAAAATCAGAACCGCCGCGTCCTAGCGTCGTCGTCGCGCCGTTTTTATCCGACGAAATAAATCCCGGCAAAATGTAAAGTTTTGCGGTTTGATTTTGAAAAAATTCTTTTATTTGCTCGTTGGTTTTATCGAAATCAACTTCGGCTGAACCGAAATTTGAATTCGTTTTTATAAGTTCACGACTGTCTTTCCAGACGTTTTCGATGCCGAGCGAATTCAGTTTTGCCGAAAATATTTTGGTCGAAAAAATCTCGCCGAAGCTGACGATGCGGTCAAGCGTTTTCAGCGTTAATTCACGCAACAAAAAAACGCCTTCGCAAATGCTTTTCAATTCGCTGACGTAGTTTTCAATCAGATTAAGCAAATCGGTTGCTTTTTTCCCAATCAATAATTGCGCCGCTTCAAAATGTTTTTCTTTTATTTCAGCAATCTTTTTCCGAAAATTTTCATCGCCGTTTTCCGCTGATTTTCCAATTTCAATCAGCGCGTCGGTCGTGTCTTGCATCGCCGACAAAATAACGACACACGAATTCGTTTCAATTTCGGTTTTGACAATTTCAAAAACCTTCTCGATATTTTCGGCATTGGCGACGGAAGAACCGCCGAATTTCATAACTTTCATACATTCTGTAATTTGGCGGGATTTAGAAATTATTTAAATGATGATTTAAGCAAATTAAAATTCACCGCGTCAATTCCCATATTTGATAAATATCCATAAAAACGATTATCAGCAGTGAAAATCAAATGTGAGTTATACGAAATTTCAATTATTGCACTATCGGCAAGACCAAACTGCAAAAAACTATCGCTTTTTGCAACTTTTTTGCTTGGTAAAAACTTTTCTTCCGCGAGATTGATATATGTTTCTAAAATGAGCTGAAAATCAATGCTTTCACCGAGCAAATCGCTGACTTCAGTTAAAATATGAGACGACGTGATTTTTAGATCAAAGAAATCTACAAATTTTGAAACAAGAATAAAATCATTTTCATCAAACTTTGCCGTTCGCCCGAAATTCCTAATTAAATTCGGGTCTTTTGATCCCACAATAAAAAGTATAAGAATTTCAGAATCTACAAAAACACCTTTTTCTTTATATTTACCGACAAGCCGCGATAAATAGTCAGTCATACCGTTTCAGTTTGAATTTCAGATGATTGACCTGCTGGCAAATCATCATCAGCGATGCCAATTACATTACCTTCTTCGTCAATTTTGACAGTTTTATAAAAAATTCTCTTGTTTATGCCGATAATATTTTGCAAACTGTTGATTGGTTTTATGCTTATCGGAACACGAAACTTTACTAACCACATATTTTTCCTTGAATCAGCGGAATCCAACATAACTTCATCTGAATTTTCATAGACTTCTTGTATAAAGTTTTTTCCTATTTTTATAGCTTCTTTGATTTCAACCATTTTTGTTTCACCTCAAAATAAATTATAGCTCATTATATTTTAACTCGAAACAATTTTGCACTTACTAAAAACTCGACCTACAATTTACAAATTACAAATGAGTATTTTTATTAAAAAAAGCGGCATTCTCACGACAATTCAGGATTTGGGCAGAAAAGGTTTTCGGCGTTTCGGCATCAATCCGAACGGCGCAATGGACGCGCAAGCCGTGCGATTGATTAACATTTTGCTCGGCAATGATGAAACGGAAGCGGTTTTGGAAATGCAATTTCCCGCGCCGGTTTTTGAATTTGAAGAAGTTGCGGTTATCGCTTTGGGCGGAGCGGATTTTAACGCTCAAATTGATAATAAACCAATCGAAAACTGGCGACCTGTATTTGTTGAAAAAGGAAGTAAGTTGAGTTTTGAAAAAAAGAATTTCGGCAGCCGCGCTTATTTAGCCGTCAAAGGCGGTTTTGAAATCGAAAAATGGCTTGGGAGTTTCAGCACAAATCTACGCGCCGAAATCGGCGGATTTGAAGGCAGAGCATTGAAAAAAAATGACAGAATTTCTTTTAATTCCAGGTTCCAAATTCCAAATTCCAAATTTGATTACAAAATATCTCGCGGTTTGATTCCCGTTTATCAAAAATCTCCGGCAATAATTCGCGTCGTCGCCGGGGCGGAACTTCAAATGATGACGGCTTTGAGCGAATTAAATTTTTTGAAACAGGAATTTACGATTTCACCGAATTCCGACCGAATGGGTTTTCGTCTGCGCGGCGAACCGCTTTATTTGCTTGATAAAATCGAACTCGTTTCGTCCGCCGTCAATTTCGGAACGATTCAGCTTTTGCCCGACGGACAAATAATTATTTTGATGGCTGACCACCAAACTTCGGGCGGTTATCCGCGCATTGCCAATGTCATATCTCAAGATTTGCCGATTTTGGCGCAACTTAATGCGAATGAAAGTGTCGGTTTTGAAATAGTTTCAACCGAAGAAGCCGAAAATTTATTGATGAATTTTGAAAATGAATTAAACTTCCTAAAATTTGGAGTTGCGAATAAATTAAACAATGGTTTCTATTGATTTAAATTGCGATATGGGCGAGAGTTTCGGTGCGTGGCAAATGGGAAACGATGCCGCATTGATGGATTATGTTTCGTCCGTCAATATCGCTTGCGGATTTCACGCGGGCGACGCTTCGGTTATTAGAAAAACGATTGAGACCGCGATAGAAAAAGGAGTTGCCGTCGGCGCACATCCGTCTTTTCCTGATTTGCAGGGTTTCGGCAGACGCACGATGTCGCTTTCGGCGCAGGAAATTTTCGATGTAGTTTTGTATCAAGTTGCCGCAATTAAAGGAATCTGCGAAGCTCTCGGCAGCAAACTTCATCACGTCAAACCGCACGGCGCGTTGTATAATCAAGCCGCGAAAGATAAGGATTCAGCCGAAGCGATTGCCGAAGCGGTTAAAGCAATTGACGAAAATTTAATTTTATACGGACTTTCGGGAAGTTTTTTGATTTCCGAAGCGGAAAAAATCGGTCTGCAAACCGCAAGCGAAGTTTTTGCAGATCGAACCTATCAATCGGACGGAACTTTAACGCCGCGAAACTTAACGAATGCTTTGATTTCCAACACGGAACAAGCCGTTTCGCAAGTTTTGCAAATGATTTTCGAACAAAGTGTAACGACAACAAACGGTGAAAAAGTTTCGCTTAGAGCTGAAACCGTCTGCATTCACGGCGACGGCGCACACGCGTTTGAATTTGCTAAAACAATAAATGCGAAATTGAAGGAAAAAGGAATAAATATAGAAAAAATTTAAATGAAAAAATTCTCCTTTTCATCGGTGATTCTCGGCGCGGCGTTTTTGATGGCGACTTCCGCCGTTGGACCCGGGTTTTTGACGCAGACGACGGTTTTCACCAAACAACTGGCGGCGAGTTTCGGTTTTGTCATTTTGCTTTCCATCGTTCTCGATATTTTTGCCCAACTCAACGTCTGGCGCGTTCTAACCGTCAGCGAAAAGCGGGCGCAGGACGTTGCCAACGAAACGATTTTCGGAAGCGGATATGTTTTAGCCGTTTTGATCGCGTTCGGCGGTTTGGCTTTTAACATCGGAAATATCGCGGGCGCGGGTTTGGGGTTGAATGTTTTATTCGGCATTGATGTCAAAATCGGTGCAGTTATCAGCGCGATTATCTGCATTACGATTTTTTTGTTCAAAGAATTTGGCAAAGCGTTGGATGTTTTTGTCAAAGTTCTCGGTTTTGTAATGCTGGTTTTGATTGTCTATGTCGTGATTTATTCACAGCCGCCGCTTGCCGAAGCCGCTTTTCGCACCTTTTATCCCGAAACGATTTCGGCGGCGGCGATTGTAACTTTAGTCGGCGGAACAGTCGGCGGTTACATTACTTTCGCCGGCGCACATCGCCTTATTGATGCGGGAATTTCAGGCAAGGACGCGCTTCCCGAAGTGAATCAGGCGGCGACGACGGGAATTTTATTGACCGCGCTGATTCGATTTTTACTTTTTCTGGCATCCTTCGGCGTAATCGCGCTCGGTTTGACGATTGACGATAAAAATCCGCCCGCGTCGGTTTTCCAAAATGCCGCCGGAATTGTCGGTTATAAAATTTTTGGCGTTGTAATGTGGTCGGCGGCGATAACTTCCGTCGTCGGCGCGGCTTACACTTCGATTTCTTTTCTCAAAACGCTTCACAAAAAAATCGAAAACAATCAAAAATTTTGGACAATCGGCTTTATCGCTTTTTCGACGCTCGTGTTTTTTGTTGTCGGTCAACCGATTAAAGTTTTAGTTTTGGCGGGAACAATTAATGGTTTTATCTTGCCCGTCGGTTTGTCTTTAATTTTAATTGCGTCGCGCAAAACAAAAATCGTCGGCGATTATCGGCATCCGCTGTGGCTGCAAGTTGCCGGTTGGATGGTGGTTTTGATTATGCTCGGCTTTAGTATTCAGACTTTAATCAATTAGAGTTTATTCGCATCATTTTATCCTTCATCCAAGATCTATTTTTCAAAAATGAACTGACTAAATACGAACAAATAATAATTCCGCACAAAAAAATATATTTGCTGCACTTTTGATTATTTACATTAACTTAAACTTGTCATTTAGCCTGACTTCAAGTTAAATTTGAGTGAAATTCCCCTGCAATTTTTTCTGAAGCTTTAAATTCTGTGAAAAATTTATCAAAGAAGTTGTTACTGTTTTTTTGTCTTTGCTGCTGTTTTACAGCGGCACAGGCACAGTATCGGATTGACCATTGGACGGCGGACAACGGTTTGCCGCAGAATTCGGTTTACGGGATAGTTCAAACTAACGACGGTTATCTATGGTTGGCGACTTTGGACGGTTTGGCGCGGTTTGACGGTGTGCGGTTCACGGTTTTTAACAAAAGCAATTCGCCGGGTATCATTAATAATCGTTTTACCAGTTTGTTTAAAAACGCACACGGCGATTTGTGGGCGGGAACTGAGGAAAGCGGCATCGTCCGTTATCACGACGGGCGTTTCAGTAATTACCGCGTGAACGAAGGTCAAGTGATTAACTCGATCAGTAGCGACCCGAGCGGCAACCCGATGTTTTCAGCGTCTGAAACAACCGTAGTTCATTTCACGGGCGAAGAGTTTTCGCTGTTTGACCCGCCAACCGATTTCGCCGGGGTTAACCGCATCGTTCCTCGACAAAACGTCAGACTTCATTGCAATTATGCTCCCAATAAATTTTATGGAACTTGTATTGCGGACGGGCGCAAACTTGATTTTGCGCCCGCGGAAGGCTTGGACGGAAACAATTTGCGGGCGGCGGCGCGTGACGCGGACGGAAATTTCTGGTTGGTGAACGACAGACAGGAACTGGTGCGCGTCGAAAACGGAAAAGTCGTCCGTGTCTACAACGAAACGAGCGGTCTGCCCAAAATGCCGCTTGATTTTGTTACCGGATCAAAAATTCATTTGGTTTCGTGGGACGGCAAAGATTCGCTATGGCTGACCGATCTCGCCACGATGAGAAGCGAATTTTTTCTCAAAATACCCGATACCCAACAGGAGTCGGGTGATATTTACCCGCCGTATTTCGAGGGCGAAAGCGTGTTTCAATCGGCGTATCAGGATGAAGAAGACAATTTCTGGTTCGGATCCTTGCGTGCCGGTTTGTATCGGGCGCGAAAACAAATCATCAAAACTTTTTCGACCGCTGAAGGTTTGACCGACAATAATGTTTATCCGTTGTTTGAAAACGATGACGGCTCGCTTCTGGTCGGCACGACAAGCGGGGTTTTCAATCTCCAAGATGGACGTTTCGTTCCGGTCGAATCGCCAAAATTACCTATCCACGCTTTTGGAAAAGCAACTGATGGACGAACTGTCTTTAGTAGTTTCAACGATTTGTATGTGCGGGAAGCAGATCGTTCTGTTCCATACCTGCACGGGAAAATTCCGACAGAAAAAATAATTCACGCCATTTACACCGACCGCGAAAAAGCCTTTTGGCTCGGTGCTGAAGACGGGCTGATTCGCTATAAAAATGACGCGGTAACAAAGTTCACGACGGAAAACGGACTTGCCGGAAATGATGTCAAAGTTATTATTGATGCGAAAGCGGGCGGACTTTGGATCGGAACTTACGGCGGTTTGTCGCGTTTTCAGGACGGAAAATTGACAAGCTGGACGGAAAGCGACGGCTTGCCGAGCCGCACGATTCGCGCTCTTTACGAAGACGCGGACGAAACGCTCTGGATCGGCACTTATGACGGCGGTCTGGCGCGTTTTAAGGACGGAAAATTTACCTGCTATAATAGACATTATTTGAAATAAGATAATTCCTCAACATTTGTAAGATCAATCGTTTGCATTGGCTGGCGAAATGTAACTCGCAGATTGTGCAATCCACAGGCAATCTCCATTATTACGTCCGAGATATTCTCTTTCGTCA
>JBBPXX010000107.1:0-20860 GCA_038200505.1 Pyrinomonadales bacterium
GAGCAGCGTATGTTGAATAATCGCCCGATTTTCACGCCGCGCGATTTCCAGTTTGTGAGAGCGCGTGCGCTGCGTCCGAACTTTATTTTTATATATCGCCGGAAGCCATTCTTCTGCCAACTTTTCTTTTATTTCGGTAATGATCTCCATAAGCAAAAATGAGTTTCCTAGAATATCATAATCCGAGTGCGCACAGCTTGTCAGTCGGAGCGCGGACGAGCCGTCCACGCTTCCCGGCTAAGGACATCTTCCGGCACTTTCCGATTACCAAAATCTATTAATTGACAAGTTTTGAACTCACTCTAATCCACAAATCAAAAACGTCTTGTCGGCAAAAATACTCTTATTCATTAGGTTTTTACACAATTTTACAATCTTAAAAATGTTCGGGTGGAAGGTGGCACACCTCCACTATTTGTTCCTGACACTCACGGATTTATCATAGGCGATCCGATTAATGTTCAATAGCTAAACATATATATTTAGCAAAAAAAAGCAGAATGTGATAAATCTCGTTCCGCTTTTTTTTGTTAATATCGAAGTTTCCAACTAAATCCGCGCTTAAAATACTTTAAACATCACGCCGCCAGCCGTGAAATTCGGCAAACAAACTCATCGCTGAAATTAGCAGATTTCTCTCGAGCGGTTTTCCCGACGGCGCGAAAACTAAAAGGTAATAACTGAAAACCGAAAGTGAAAGATCGAAGAAAAAGGAAAAAAATCGATTTAATTTCTTTGATTTTTCACTTTTATTTATGTCAAATTTCAAAGGGCAGCGAATGCGGCTGAAATCGGTTTCATCGCTTTGTTTTTCGGAAAGTTTTTCGATGATTTCTTCCGGCGTGTAATATTTGCGGAAAAAATTTAGAAATTTGTAAAAAGTTAAATTTTGAAAATTTGCTGCGGATATACATTTGATCTTTCTCGATTTAATGCAAAATTATTTTCCCGCAAAGGTGCAAAGTTCGCAATGAAGAATAATTTCACTTTGCGAACTTTGCACCTTTGCGGGAAATTTTATAATTAAAACGAAATTAATTATTCATTCCGAGATTTTCCATCAAAAAGCCGTAAATGTCGGCTTGTTCTTCGATAACTTTCGCCGTCGGTTTGCCCGCGCCGTGTCCGGCGTTGGTTTCGATGCGAATCAAAACCGGCGCGTTGCCGCCTTGCGCGGATTGCAGAGTCGCCGCGTATTTGAAACTGTGTGCCGGAACTACGCGGTCATCGTGATCGGAAGTTGTAACCAAAACCGCCGGATATTTTGTGCCTTCTTTGATGTTGTGTAAAGGCGAATATTTATAAATCGCGGCGAATTCATCGGCGTTATCGCTTGAACCGTAATCCGAAGTCCACGCGCGTCCGATAGTAAATTTTTGGAAACGAAGCATATCCATCACGCCGACTGCCGGAAGTGCCGCGCCGAATAAATCGGGACGCTGATTTAAGGTTGCGCCCACTAATAAACCGCCGTTTGAACCGCCGGAAATCGCCAGTTTTGCAGGGCGCGTATATTTGTTTTTGATAAGATATTCAGCCGCCGCGATGTAATCGTCAAAGACGTTTTGTTTTTGCAGTTTTGTTCCGGCTTTATGCCATTCTTCGCCGTATTCGCCGCCGCCGCGTAAGTTTGGAACGGCATAAACGCCGCCGTTTTCCATCCAAACAACACGCGAAACCGAAAATCCGGGTGTCATCGAAATATTAAAACCGCCGTAAGCGTAAAGCAGCGTCGGATTATTTCCGTCGAGTTTCAAGCCTTTTTTGTGGACGATGAACATCGGAATTTTTGTTCCGTCTTTGCTGTTGTAAAAAACCTGTTTGACTTCAAAATCGTTCGGGTTGAATTTCACTTCCGATTTGCGGAAGATTTCCGATTTGCCGGTTTTTAAATCGTAACGATAAATTGTCGGCGGCGCGTTGTAACTCGAATATGTGTAGAAAACTTCGGTGTCATAACGCTTGCCGTTGAAACCGTTCGCCGTGCCGATGCCGGGAAGCGCGACGTTTCTGACGAATTTACCGTTCAAATCGTAAATGCGAATCTGTGTATAAGCATCTTTCAAATAATTGCCGACAAATTGATTGTTGACAAAATCAACGCTGCCGAGCGTTTCTTTCGACTGCGGCACGACTTCCTTCCATTTCAAATCTTTATCCAAAACATCAACCATCACGATGCGACCGAGCGGTGCATCTTTGTCGGTGCGAAAATAAAATTTCGAGCCGTCGTTGCCGATAAAACTGTAATCTGCAACGAGTTTGTCAACAACCGGAATAATTGGTGCTTTTTCCATCGTCAGATTTTTGACGAAAACCATATTATTCGGCGAAGTGCCTTTTGTTACGTTGATAATAAGAAAATTACCGTCTTCGGTTACGCCGCCGCCAACACCCATTTCCTTGTCGTCGGGACGTTCATAAATCAAATTATCTTCCGATTGCGGTGTGCCGAGTTTGTGATAGTAAAGTTTTTGAAAATAATTGATGCGCGTTAATTTCGATTTTTCGTCGGCTTCGGGAAAGCGCGAATAAAAAACGCCTTTGCCGTCTTTTGTCCACGACGCACCGGAAAATTTGATATTCTCTAAAACGTCCGGCAAATCTTTTCCCGTTTCGACATCGCGGAAATGCCAAGTTTGCCAATCTGAACCCGCACCGGATAATCCGTAAGCCAATGTTTTGCCGTCATCGGAAATTGCCATTCCCGAAAGCGCGACTGTTCCGTCTTTTGAAAGTTTGTTCGGGTCAAGCAAAACGCGACCTTCGCCCTTAACTGAATCGGAAACGTAAAAAACCGACTGGTTTTGCAAGCCGTCGTTTTTGGAATAAAAATAATACTTGCCTTCTTTGGTCGGCGCGGAATATTTCTCGTAATTCCACAATTCGGTCAAACGCTTTTTCAACTGTTCGCGTTCGGGAATTTTATTTAGATAATCGAAAGTTACCTTATTTTCGGCTTGCACCCAAGCCTTTGTTTCGGCGGAATTGTCGTCTTCCAGCCAACGATACGGATCGGCGACCTTTGTGCCGTGATAATTATCCGTTTGATCAACCTTTTTGGTTTTCGGATACTCGATTTTATCTTGAGCAAAAGAATTTACTGCAATAAACATAAAAATAAAAAGAACAAAGCCTGTCTTGAACATCGTTTCGCGCATAATCACCTCTATTGAAATTTTTTATTAAGTATAGTGCGCGTTTGGATGTAAAACAAAACGGGGAAGTTGGTTTCGGGATTTTATTATTGCAGTTAAAAAAGATGAACGCTTTTTTCTTTCAATGTATATTCGGCGGTTGTTTCTTCGTCGGTTTCGACAAACGGAAGCCAATTCGTTTTTTGATAAAGCATTTTCTCCGCGTCGCCTTTCGGCATCGGTTTCGCCATTAAATAGCCTTGTCCGAAATCGCAACCGAGATTTTGCAGCAGCGCAAGCTGTGCTTCGGTTTCGATTCCTTCGGCGATAACACGCATTTTAAGATTTTTGGCGAGCAAAATAATAGTTTGCAAAATCTCGGAATTCTCGCCGTTGTCGCCGACGCTGTACACGAACGAACGGTCAATTTTGAGCGTATCGAACGGCAAACGGTGCAGATAACTCAGGGAAGAATAACCCGTGCCGAAATCGTCCATACTGAGCTGCACGCCGATTTTTTTCAGTTTATTGAGAATTTTTATAGTCTGTTCAGCATTTTCCATCGCGGTGCTTTCAGTAATTTCGAGTTTTAATGAAGAAGGTTTAAGTCCTGAAACTTTTAACGCTTTCTCGACATCTTTTACCAAACTTCCCTCTTCAAAATGTTTGCCTGAAATATTTACGCTGACAATAAGATTATTGTGTGAACCGGCAAGATTTTGCCATTCGACAATCTGATTACAAGTTTCGCCCAAAATCCATTGCGTAATCGGCACTATCAAACCGGAATCTTCGGCGATGGAAATAAATTTGTCGGGCGGAACAGAACCGCGTTTTTGATTGTGCCAGCGCAAAAGTGCTTCAAAACCGATAAGTTCGCCGTCTTTTAATGAAATAATCGGTTGATAGTGCATCGAAAATTCGCGGCGTTCGAGCGCAAATCTCAAATCGGCTTCCAAACTCACGCGGTCGAGAAAACGGGCGCGGATTTCCTTTGTAAAGACGGCGAAACCGATTTCCTTTTCCTTGGCGTAGTGCATTGCAATATCGGCATCGCGCAAAATTTCTTCGGGTTTGATGTATTCAGGGTCGAAAGGCGCAATTCCGATGTGCAGATTCGTGTAGATTCTGTTGCCTTGAATTAAAAAAGGTCGCGTCAATTTTGCGTAAATTTGTTCGGCAATTTCTTTTGCATCTTCAATCGAAGACAGATTATTGAGAATTATAGCAAATTCATCGCCGCCGAGCCGGGCAACCGTATCATCATCGCGTAATATCCGCAGAAGCCTTTTGGCAACCAGCCGTAAAACCCGGTCGCCAACCGTATGTCCGAGGCTGTCGTTGATGTTTTTGAAGCGTTTCAAGTCAAGAAACAAAATAAAATATTTGTGGAAAATATCAATTTTAAGTTCCAACAAAAGTTCCACACGCTCGATAAAATGCGAACGATTAGGCAAAGCGGTCAAAAAATCGTACCTCGCCGCATATTCCAGAGCTTCTTCGTTTTGCCGCAATTCTTCGTTTGCCTGTTCTTCTTTTCCAAGCAAGATTTTCAACTCGGCAGCGTGCATCTCCACTTGTTCGGCTTTCAATCCGGCGATTTTGGTTTTTTCCCGCTCGGCTTGTTCCGCCTGTTCAATCGTTTCGTTTATTTCCTTAATCGTCTGCCGGTAATTTGCATACAAGATGCCAAATGCCAAAAGCGCAACCGCAGTTGTAAAAAAATCCGCATAATGAATAAGTTTATAAACTGCTCCGGCTAAACTTGCTCCCGCAATTATTGTGAGTGAAGCTGAGAAACATTGCTTTTTCCAAACATACCAAAATGACTTATTCAATATTGAAGAATGCACAAATCCAATTAAAGATGAGCTGACAAAAAATTGAGTTAATGCTAAAACACCAAGTGAAGGAATTAAATTTGTTGTTGCAGCAGACTGATACTCAATACCGGATAATTTAAGAAACCCCGACCAAACCAAGTATGCAATAAATGTTGAAGTTACCGCAGTTCCGACATTAATCGAGATAGTTAATTTACTGAAGTTTGCACCGCGTTTTTTTAAATAGATGCAGTTTACTAAAGTTTCTGCAAAAGCAATCAAAATTGCCGCTTCGCCACTATAAAGAATAAATGAAAGAAAAATAACTGAATCGGAAAAACTCAGAAAAATTTTACTGCGGGGAATTTTGATACTCATTTGCGGCGTAACAAGCAGCGTAAAAGCCAGAAACAAGATGAATCCCCAATTAAAAATTTCTTTCGGCAAATTAAAAAGGGCAAAAAGTAAAGAAAAACTACCGACAATAATGACGGCGACTTTATAAAATATATCAAGTTTGTTTCGACTCATAAAAAGGAGATGTAAAAAGCGCAGAAAAACTTTTATTGACATCGGAAGTTAAAATAGTTTTTAGAGGTTGAGTAAGGTAAGAAGTAAACAGGCAAAACCTGCAAGTTCAATATAGCATTATTATAAAGAAAAAAGCTACACATATTTTTAGGAATTATTTGCGCTCCAAATTCTTATTTTCAAATGTTCAGATACGCGGTTTCCCAACTCAGTGTATATTAACTTCATGGTTTGGAATAAGTTATTTGAATGCAGTAGTTTAACTATATTTGAGATAAGAGTGTTCACCAAATATACAGTCGGATTGTAAAAAAGCGGAAACCTTATAATACTTGAGTTTCAATTTATAAATCATTGTAAATAAACAGTTTACTTCTCTTCAGTAAACGAAATTAACTTTGGCACGGCAGTTGTAATAGTAAATGGCAAGACAAGCAAAACGCTTAAACAATCAAACCAAAAGGAGAAAAACAATGAAAGGAATTTTAATGAGCGACTAACAAAAACCAAATAGGACGAGCAAAATGCTTAAACAATCAAAACAAAAAACAGAAATAAAAACTAAAGGAGGAAAAACAATGAAAGGAATTTTAATGAGCGACTAACAAAAACGCAACGGACGAGCAAAATGCTTAAACAATCAAAACAAAAAAACCAAAGAAGAGAAAAGCAATGAAAGGATTATTAGTAAACGACTAACAAAAAACAATGAGGTGTCCTCATCCTAAATAACCAATACCCGCAAGAAAACGGCTTCATTGATTTCAATGAAGCCGTTTTTATTTATCTTTATGATAAAATAAAATATGGAAATGCGAACCCCTATGAAGCAGACAGTTTATCCGGTAATCGAAACCGAACGGCTTTTGTTGAGAATGTTCAGAGCCGAAGATTTGGACGCGGTTTATCATCTTTTCAACGATGCCGATGTGCAAAAATATCTTTCTGTTGAAAACAAGCGAACCCGTGAACAATTAAAGACTACCTTGGAAAATCTCGTTAGCCGTTGGGATGAAAGAGGCTTTGGAATGTGGTGTGTAACGGAAAAAAAGACCGGTGAAATAGCCGGTTATTGTGGATTTCAATATTTCGATAATATGCCGCAGGTTGAAATAGTTTTCGCTTTTTTGAAAAGCTTTTGGGGAAGCGGATTTGCAACCGAAGCGGCAAAAGCCTGTTTGAGATTTTGGTTTGATGAACTTACATCTAAAGAAATGTTTGCCGCAACTTCACCCGATAATCACGCTTCGCTTCGCGTTTTAGAGAAAATCGGAATGTGTTACGTTGAACAATCCGCACGTTACCGGATGAAATTGGTTACTTACTCAATTTCACGAAACAAATATCAAGCCGATAATTATTTTTACAAATTGAAACGCCTCGACTTTAGCCGAATGTTTAATCTGGAATTTGCTGAATCTTACTAATTTTTTTCCATCCGAACCTTCAAAATCCGCCGTTTATCAACTCTTTCAACTTTGAAACTATGACCGTTAAAACGAACGCTTTCTCCTTCGTTTAAAATTTGTCCGGCTTCCGACATCAAAAATCCGGCAACGGTCGTGTAACTTTCGGAAACAGGCAGATTTAGATGAAGTTTTCGATTCACATCTTTGATAGCGAGTCCGCCGTCGAGAATAAAACTTCCGTCGGACTCTTTGCTGATTTGTTCATAAACTTCTTCGTCGTGTTCGTCGGAAATTTCGCCGACGATTTCTTCCAAAAGGTCTTCGAGCGTAATGATTCCTTCCACGCCGCCGTGTTCGTCAACGACAAAACCGAAGTGAAATTTCTCGTTCTGCATCTGGCGCAAAACGTCTTCGAGCCGCGCCGTGTCAACGACGTAAAAAGGCTTTTTCAAAACTCTTTCGAGTTTAAAAATTCGCGGTTTGACGAGCAGATACTGCATAATATCTTTGCCGTGCAGAACGCCGCGCATATCATCGAGCGAATCACCATAGACCGGAAGGCGCGAATAACCGTGTTCACGAAATGCTTTGGCGATTTGTTCGAGCGTCGAATCCGCCGGAATCGCTACGATTTCAGTGCGCGGAATCATCGCTTCGCGGACGGTGGTTTCGGAAAATTCAAAAACCTGATTGATGAGTTTACGCTCTTCTTCGTTCAAATGTCCGCTTTCCTGCGAAACTTTTATCAGTTGGCGGATTTCGTCTTCGGTGTAGCTCGAACCGTGTTCGCCGGAAGGATGAAGACCGAAAAGCCGGACGGTTTTTGTGCCTGTCCAATCAAGCAGCCGAATCGGATAATTAAAAATTTTATAAAAAATTTGCAAAGGCAAAGCTATGATAAGCGCAACTCTTTCCGACACTTCGAGCGCAACTGTTTTCGGTGCCAATTCGCCGAAAACAATATGCAGAAATGTGATAAAAGAAAACGCGATAGTAAAAGAAATCGTGTGCAGAACCGCTCCCGAAGAAAGAAATGTCAAATCGGTCGCATCGCCCAAACTAATCAGCAAAGGCTCAAGCACATTTGCCACTGCCGGTTCGCCGACCCAACCGAGTCCGAGCGATGCCAGCGTAATACCGAGTTGCGTGGCGGAAATATAGACGTTTAGGTTATTGAGCAAGCCTAAAAGTCTGTCAGCGGCTTTGTTTCCTTCGTTGACTAAAGCCTCGATGCGCGATTTTCTAACGGCGACAAGCGCAAATTCGGACGCAACAAAAAACCCGTTGGCAAGCACCAGAACAATAACAAGAAAAATGTTAAAGACGGTTGAGGAAAAGGTTGCAGATTCGGGAATTGTGCCGGCTTCAGCGGCAAGCAATAAAAATAAACTAGCGGGGTCGTCCATTGTTTGAGTTTAGTTTGCGGATTTTCTCTTGAAAATCCTCTCTTTTTTCTCCAAAAAAATAATTTTGCCGCGTATAGCGCGATCAATAGTTTTCGATTATAACATAATTCTCTTCTTGTAAAACATCCAGAATTTCCTGAATCAACGGCTGACACGAACCGCAGCCGCCGCCCGCGCTGCAAAGCTCGGCAACTTCTTCGACGGTTTCGAGCGAATTTTTCTTAATTACATTCTCGATAGTTTCCTCCGAAACACCGAAACAAGTGCAAATCAGAGCTTTTTCGCCCGTGAATTCCTCAATCTGAAAAGCCCGGAAATCAGCAAATGCCGCTTGTAGCGCGTCCAAACACATCTGCAAACAATGTGCGCGGTGCGCCGAAAACTTTTCGAGTTCTTCTTCGATTTGCGACTGCAAAATTTTCCTGTCTAATTTGTGGATTTCAATTAATCGTTTTCCAACGATTTTTTCCGTCAAAACATCCGCAGCCGCAATTGCAAATCCGCAACCGTTTGATTTAAATTTTGCTTCGAGAATCTCCTTCGTTTTAAGTTCAATCCGCAAAAACACGCGCACAAACGCGCCGCAGATAAAACTCGCGCTCGTCCCGACAGCATTTGCATCGGACAATTTCCCGACATTTCGCAGATGTTGAAACCTTTCGTTAATTTTCGGCGGATAAAAACTCACTTTTTAATCGTAAATCGTAAATCGCAAATCGTAAATCGTAATTGAAAGATAATTGCCTTTTCGATTTACCTTTCACGAATATTTGCTGAGGTTTTACAATTTGCGATTTACGATTTACGATTTACGAATAGAACAATTTACGAATAGCTTTTATGAAAATCCTAATCTTTATCCTTTTGCCTTTCGCCCTCAGCCTTTCAACGGCGTGTCGTCCGGCAGCCGCGCCGGTTTCCGTTTCCAACAAACCTGTTTCAGTCAACAGCATTCCGCAAACAAACGTGCCGCTGCCGCCGTCGAAACCGTTGGGCGAAATGAGTTGGACGACGCTCGACGGCAGAGAGCAAAAACTTAAAGATTTGCAGGGAAAAGTCGTTATATTGGATTTTTGGGCAACTTACTGTCCACCGTGTTTGGAGGAAATTCCGCATTTGAACGAATTGCAAACAAAATACGGCGCAGAAAATCTGCAAATTATCGGATTAAATGTCGGCGGCGACGATGATCGCCCAAAAATTTCAGGGTTTGCCGAAAGGCTGAAGATAAATTACGTTTTGGCAACTCCCGAAGATGCCTTGATGCAATTCGTCTTTGCGACTCAAAGCGAGATTCCGCAAACAGCCGTCTTTGACAGAAGCGGAAAATTGATTCAAAAATTTGTCGGCTACGATTTAACGGTCAAAAATCGTTTGGATAAAACGATTGAACAAGCAATAAATCAATCAGGAAATTGACGCTGATATAGCGCGTAAGTCAATTGATTTTAGAGTTTAAAGAGATATAATGTATAATAGTCGGAAAATATAATTAAGGAGAAAATTATGAGTGAGGAGAAAGTTGAAAGCGTGGTCGATGTCGAAAAAGTTTATTCGACAGGCGAAGTAGTTGATAAACTGCGGCGTTTAGCCGACGCGCTTGAACAGGAAAAAACCTTTGAAATTCAAATCGCGGGCGAACGAATTTACGTTCCGCCTTATGCCGTTATCGAGTTTGAATATGAACGCAGCGGCGACAACGAAGAGATGGAAATCGAGATAAAATGGACTCGTCAATAAAAAAGATCAAGCGAAAGCCGTTTGTTTTTCGGCAAAAACCTTTTTCACCGCCCGAATCGTATTTGAGTGAATTTCAACCGTATCGTTAATGTCAACAGCATAACCGCCCGACATTACCGTAACAATCGGCGTATCGTGTTGTTTGGCAAATTTTAGAACCATTTCGTCGCGCTTCATCAAACCTTCCATCGTGAGTTTGAGTCGCCCGAGTTTGTCTTTTTCAAACGGGTCTGCGCCGCCGAGATAAAATACGATGTCGGGATCGTGCATAAAAATTCGCGGCAGTGCTTCGCTCAAAGTTTCGAGATATTCCGCGTCTGAAGTTCCGTCGCGCAGTTCGATGTCGAGATTGGATTTTTCCTTAAACAGCGGATAATTTTTCTCGCCGTGCATCGAAAATGTAAAAATTTCTTCCTCGTTTTGAAAAATAAACGCCGTGCCGTTGCCTTGATGAACGTCGCAGTCAACGATTAAAAATCTATTTGCGAGAGTTTCGCGCTGCAAAACTCTAATTGCAACGGCGACATCATTTAAAACGCAAAAACCTTCGCCGTGCGTCGGAAAAGAATGATGCGTTCCGCCCGCGAGGTTTGACGCAATTCCGGTTTCGAGCGCGTGAAACGAAGCGTTAATCGTTCCCGAAACTGCGAGAAATGTTCGCCGAACGAGCGATTCAGACCAAGGCAAACCGAGCCGTCGAACTTCTTTTTTATCAAGCGTTCCGGCGCGCAGGCGCGTTATGTAATCTTCCGTGTGAACGAGCAGCAAATCTTCGATTTTCGCCGGTTGCGGCTCTACAATTTCGTTCTCGCGCAAAGTTCCTTCGGCGAGAAGTTTGTCGCGCACGAGTTCAAATTTTTTTATCGGAAAAACGTGACCTTCGCCAATTTCGGCATAATAATAAGGTGAATAAAAAATTCGGTAATCGCTCATTGTTAATAAATTATGTCATTTGCAGCGGATTATGTGAATTCGGATTTGAGTATGAAAAAATCCGCTCTCATTTCTAAACTGAGAGCGGAAATTTATATTTAACATTATCCGTTAAACTAATATTTGGGAACGCTCGAATCAATTTCGTCCGACCAAGCCGTAATTCCGCCTTTCAAATTCAACAATTTGCCTTTGTAACCGTTTTCCTGCAACGCCTGAATTGCTTTCGCGCTGCGTCCGCCGGCTTTGCAGTGAATAATTGCCGTGCGCGATTGGTCAATTTCCTTAGCGCGATTAACAACTTGCGCCAACGGAATAAGTTTTGTATTCGGAATTTTTGCAATTTCAAATTCGTGCGGTTCGCGCACGTCAATAATCTGAACTTCGCTATTATTTTTTATCAAATCGTTTAATTCCGTTACTGTAATTTCTTCTAAAACAGGCGTTTCGGTCGGCAGATTTAAACCGCAAAATTCTTCATAATCAATCAATTTCTTGATCGTCGGATTTTCTCCGCAAATCGGGCAATCGGGATTTTTCTTGAGTTTCAGTTCGCGGAATTTCATTTTCCACGCATCGAAAAGCAAAAGCCGATTTAATAAAATTCCTTCCGCGCCCAAAATAACTTTTAAAACTTCATTCGCCTGAATCGTGCCGACAATTCCCGGCAAAACGCCCAAAACTCCGCCTTCCGCGCAGCTCGGAACAAGTCCCTGCGGCGGCGGTTCGGGATACAAACATCGGTAACACGCGCCTTTTTCCGCCCAAAAAACGCTCACCTGTCCTTCAAAACGAAAAATCGAACCATAAACATTTGGCTTTCCCGTCAAAACGCAAGCGTCATTCACCAAATAACGAGTCGGAAAATTATCCGTTCCGTCAACAATAATATCAAAATTTTTAAATAATTCGAGCGCGTTTTCGCTCGTCAGACGAGTTTCAAACGCTTCGATTTCGACATTCGGATTGATGTCTTTCAAGCTGTCTCGCGCCGATTCGATTTTTGGTCGCCCGACATCTTTCGTGCCGTGAATAATCTGCCGCTGTAAATTCGATTCGTCAACGACATCAAAATCAACCAACCCGATTGTCCCGATTCCCGCCGCCGCCAAATATAAACCCAACGGCGCACCCAAACCGCCCGCGCCGATCATTAAAACACGCGCCGCTTTTAATTTGCGCTGACCTTCCAAACCGACTTCGGGCAAAATTAAATGCCGCGAATATCTGGCGTATTCTTCTGTCGAAAGCGTCGGCAATTCTTCCGCTTTTTTGGCTTCCGCCGCGAGATTTCCGCCCGCAATCGAAGGCACAATCAAAATTTCACCGCCGCTTTTAACTTCCGTTTCAAGTCCGTCCAAATCACGAATATCTTCATCGCCGACGTAAACATTGACGAAATTCCGCAAATTTCCGCCGTCATTATAAAGATGTTTTTTTAGATCGGCGTGTTTCGTCGTCAGTTTTTCCAACGCTTCGCCCGCCGTCGTCGCTTCGACTTCAATTTCAGATTTTCCGCCCGCGAATTGCCGCAAAGGTGTCGGAATTACTATTGTCACTGCCATAAAATTTACTCCTTAAAACCATTTAATAACCGCAGATAAACGCGGATAAACGCAGATTTTATTCTAATTTATAGATTGTTCGCATTTGATTTATCTTTCTTAAATTATCTGCGTTTATCCGCGTTTATCTGCGGCTAAATTTCTTCCTTTTTTATTTCTTCCCCATTAAATTTCGAGCGGTCGTTTTCCATTTGCCACGAGCGCACATCAACCGCTTTACCTTGTAAAACCGACACAATAATATACGACCAAACGGGAAGCGCATGGTCTAAATCAAACTGCGACGGCACAGCTTTATCGTCCGGGTGCGAATGATAATAACCGACGACATCGAGTTTTTTCTCACGCGCAAAGCGTTCGGCGCGAAGCACGTCTTTCGGCAGAATCAAAACGCGATTGTGCTGCTGCGATTCTTCCATCGCATTTTCCATCGGCAAAAGCTCGACAATTTGTTTGCCTTTCTCAGCGTCAAAGTGTCCGATCAACATTCCGCCGCACTCGTGCGGATAAGTTTTTTCGCCGTGCGCTTTTATTTGCCCGATTAGTTCTTCGCTGATTGAAATCATAAGATTATTTTAGCTACAGATTTTCACAGATTAAACATTTTTTGATAAATCATTTTAAAATCATCTTCTATTATCCGTGTTAATCTGTGAAAATCTGTGGCTAAATTTCTTTCATTTCTCCAAAGCCTGTTCAATGTCTTTGATAATGTCTTTCACGTCTTCAATTCCAACCGAAATTCGCACGAGTCCGTCGGAAATTCCGAGATCGGCGCGACGTTTCGGCGAAAGTTCGCGGTGCGACGACGATGACGAATGCGAAACGAGCGTATAAACATCGCCCAAACTCGTTGCGCGAACGCAGAGTTTTAACGAATCCATAAACTTCCAAGCCGCTTCGCGCGTGTCGTTTTGCAGCTTTATCGAAACCAACGCGCCGCCGAAATCATCGCGCAAAACTTTATTTGTCAATTCTTTATCGTCCAAGTTCGGATAATAAACTTTTTTGATAAACTCATTTTTCACCAGCGTTTCCGCTAAGATTTCAGCATTTCGACATTGTTTTTCCTGCCGCAAACCGAGCGTTTTCACGCCGCGCAAAATCTGGTGCGCTTCCCAAACACTTAAAATACCGCCGACGAGTTTCTTTATTCCGTCCAACATCGGACGATCAAATTCCTCGTTTGAAACAACGATTCCGCCGGTTGCGTCGGCGTGTCCGCTCAAATATTTCGTCGCCGAATGAACCGAAAAATCTGCGCCGAAATTCAACGGCTGACACAAAAAAGGCGATGCGAAAGTATTGTCAACAATCAATTTCGCGCCCGCTTCGTGTGCGATCTCCGCGACTTTTTCAACGTCGCAAATTTTCAAAAGCGGGTTTGAAATAGTTTCCGCCAACAAAACACGCGGTTTTAATTCTTCAACCTTGTTTTTCAATTCATCCAAATTATTAAAATCGGCGATTTTCGTTTTTACGCCGTAACTGCCGAAAATTTTATTCAGCAAATCATACGACGCGCCGTATAAGTCCTGCGATGCCAGCACAATCGAACCGTTCGTGATTTCGCAGGCAAACAAAGCCGCGTGAATCGCCGCCATTCCCGAACCGAACGCCACCGCGACTTTACCATTTTCAATCGCCGCTAACGCATCTTCAAGTGCCGCAACCGTCGGATTCCCGTAACGCGAATAAATATAATCGCCGCCTTCGCCGGCAAAAGCCGCGTCCATTTCCGCCATCGAATCGTAAGTATAAGTCGCCGTCGCATAAAGCGGCGTGGCAACCGGCTTTCCAATCGGCTGTGTCCGACGTTCGCCCGCGTGGACGAGTTTTGTGTTTATCGAAAAATCGCTCATAAAATTATCTTCAAAATGAAAAACTCCCGCACACGATGACAAAAAATAAAAGTTCAACTATTATCCGATAACTTTTACAATTACAGAAGTTGACATACTATTTAAGTTTCAAATAACTGGCGGCAAAAATTTTAATTTTCGTCCCAAAAATTTTCGCTCAAATATTTGCCGCCGCCGTCGCATAGAATTGTAACGATGACCGCATTTCCTTTTAATTCACGCGCCAGACGAAGCGCGGCAAAAACATTCGCGCCCGCGCTGACACCGACAAATAAACCTTCTTCACGCGCTAACGTCCGCGTCATTGACTGCGCGTCTTCGGTTGTAACTTCGACGTTTTCATCGGCAATATTCGCATCATAAATTCCCGGCACAATCGCCGTTGCGAGATGTTTCATTCCCTCCAAACCGTGCAGCGGCGACGCGGGCTGCATCGAAATTGCCTGCAAATTCGGATTATATTCCTTCAAACGGCGCGAAGTTCCGACGAAAGTTCCCGTCGTTCCGAGTCCGGCGAGAAAATGTGTGATGCGTCCGTTTGTCTGTTCCCAAATTTCCGGCGCGGTTGTTTCATAATGCGCTTTCCAGTTGTTTTCGTTATTATATTGGTCGGAATAAAAATATTTGTCGGGAAATTTTTGGAAAAGTTCTTTTGCTTTAATTTGTGCGCCGTCCGTGCCGTTCATCGCGTCGGTTTCGATAATGCTTGCGCCGTAAAGTTTTAAGATTCGTTTGCGCTCCGCACTCGCGTTTTTCGGTAAAGTCAGTGTAACTTTGTAACCGCGAGCCGCGCCGATCATTGCGTAGGCAATTCCCGTGTTGCCGCTCGTCGCGTCGAGAATCATTTTATTTTTTGTCAATTCGCCTGTTTTTTCGCCAGCCAAAATCATCGCCAAAGCTGCTCGATCTTTGACCGAACCGCCCGGATTTAAATATTCTGCCTTGGCATAAACTTCAATGTTTTCAGGCAAATCTTTTGTAACGCGCCGCAGACGAATCAAAGCCGTCCTGCCGATTTCCGATTCCAAAGAATGTTTTTCTATTTGATAGTTTTCTTTTGCTTCCCAAATTGCTGCCGGCATTTCTTTTTCCCTTATTCGATAAAAAAGCCGATTGTGAATTTTTCCAATTGACTTCACAACCGACTATATATTCTTAGTTCATCTGATAAGAAAATTGTCGCTAATCACAACAATCTTTACAAAAAAGTCTATATTCAAAATCTAAATAATTAAAAAGTCTTTGTCAACCACCGAAAAAAATTAAAGAGATCAACTCTTCTCGTGATTCTTTAGCAGTTTTTTATGTGGAGCAAGTTTCCTTAAAATCGCCACTTTTTATTTTCAAAATTTTTAACAACTTAAAAAGCAACTTACAAAATAAATTCAAAGCGTGTCAAGCCGATTTCTGTCTTTACATTTGCTTGACCTGCGAATACTCAACCGTTGTAGCTGCGTTGGTCTTGGCTAATCTAAAAAAAAAAATAACAATAACAATTTATTTCTTATCTTTCTTTTCCAAAAGCTGCACAAACTTTTTCGCCGCAATCGAAAGTGTGCGGTCTGTTCGGTAAATCACCGCTACTTGTCGAATCCAGTCTTTTTCGGCTAATTCGACGACGGAAAGCTGATTATTTTTTTCTTCGTCCATCACGCTCGGATGCGGGACGATTGCCAGACCGAAACCGACTTCAACCGAGCGTTTGATGGTTTCCACGTTGTCGAATTCGGCGACTTTGCGGACAGTAACGCCGTAAGATTTCAAAATCTTATCGGTTGCCTTGCGCGTCGGAATGTCGCGTTCAAATAATACAAAATCGCGTTCTTTTAATTCCGTTACTTTTATCTGCGTTCTTTCGGCAAATTCGTGGTCGGGCGGACAAATCACGACGAGTCTGTCGCTTGCCATCGGAATAATCGTCAAGCCGCGTTTTTGTTCGGGAAAGGCGACAATGCCGAGTTCAACCGCTCCATTTAAAACATCACGCATCACGCGCGTCGTGCGCGAATATTCCAAATCAATTTTCGCCGACGGGAATTTCGTCATAAATTCGCGCACTTTCGGCGGCAGTTCGTGCAGACCGACGCTGTAAACCGTGGCGACTTTGACCGTGCCGCTGATTTTACCGACGAGTCCGCTCATACTTTCATTGAGTTGATTGTAACTTTCCAAAACATTTTGACATTCGCGGTAAAAAACTTCGCCCGAAGGTGTCAGACGAACTTCACGCCGTCCGCGCACTCGTTCGAGCAGACGGCGTTTGAATTTTTCTTCAAGCGTCCGAATTTGCTGACTGACAGCGGATTGCGTAACAAAATTCCGCTCCGCCGCCAGCGAAAAACTCTGCATCTCGACCAAATCGCAAAATACTTTTAATGTTTCTATGTGCATTTTTTTAATTATAAGAATTTCTGAACAATTAGTGCAAGCGAATTCATTTTATCTTATTAAAAAAAGAAAGTATTATAAAAATTAAATGATATTTGATTATGGATTTGCGGTTTTGACAAGAAAATTCCAAAATAAATTACGCAGTTCAAATAAACAATCAAAAATTTAGAAGAGACTCGAAAAATGGCGATAAAATTAAGCAGGACATTTCTGCTCCGCAAATTACACCAAATAACCGGCATTGTTCCGCTCGGCACATTTTTTCTTGTGCATATGTATACAAATTCGACGGCGATGGGCGGCAGGGAAAGTTTTAACGAACACGTTAGAGGCATTTACGACATACCGTATCTGTTGTTCGCGGAAATTTTCGGCATTTTTATTCCGCTGCTTTATCATTCGGTTTACGGCATTTTTATTTCAGCGGAAACGCGCCCGAATGTTTTAAATTACGGTTACGGGCGCAACTGGTTTTATCTTTTTCAACGCATAACGGGCATTTTCCTATTCTTTTTTCTAATGTTTCACATCTTGAATTTGCGTTTTGGAATAATTCCGGGCTTGGCATCTTACGGAAATCCGGTTGCCGGAAACGCGGGCGAAGCGTTTCAAATTGTTTCGCGCGAATTTCAAAACATCGGAATTTTGCTTTTATATGTTTTAGGCGTAGCGGCGACGGCTTGGCATCTGGCTTACGGATTATTTTTGTTTGCAGTTGATTGGGGAATCGTGATCGGCGAAAAAGCACAGAAATATTCGCTTTACGCTTCGGTTGCCGTTTCAATTTTGTTGTTTCTTGTCGGCACGAATGCGGCTGTCGCGTTTGTTCGTCCGTGCGGCTTACTGCCGGAAGCCTTTTGCAATGAAGTGAAGAAAAATGAAATTGTCGAGCCGCAAAGATTTTGACAAACATATTTTTGTAAATAAATAGGAATTTATTATGCAAACAACATTTGCAGAAGTTTTAGAAACTATCGAAAAATTTACAGTAGACGAAAAAGAAACATTGATTGATATTTTGCAGCATCGTCTAAGCGAATATCGGCGTAATCAATTATTGAAAGAGATTGAAGCGGCGGAGCAGGAATTTGAACAAGGTTTGTGCAAACCAATGAGCATAGATGAATTTATGAAAGCGGTTTCATCGTGAAGTTGATATTTTCTCCAAATTTTACTCGTGCAGCTAAGCGATTGCTCAAAAAGAACTCGAAACTTAGCTAATCTCTGCAAGAAACATTAAAAACTTTGGAATCGGATATGTTTCACCCGATTCTGAAAACGCATAAGCTAAAGGGCAAACTAGAAGGACGTTGGGCTTGCAGCGTAGCTTATGATTTGCGAATTTTGTTTAAAGTCGTTCAGTCTGAAAATATCGAAGCTATTATTTTGCTAACTATTGGAACACACGACGAAATTTATTAAAAATTATGGCATCAAATAACGGATTAAAAATAGCAGTTGTCGGCGGCGGACTTGCCGGACTTGCGGCGACGATGAAGATTGCCGAAGCCGGACACGCGGTTGATTTGCTGTCAGTTGTTCCGGTCAAGCGTTCGCATTCGGTGTGCGCTCAGGGCGGAATTAACGGCGCGGTCAATACGAAAGGCGAAGGCGATTCGCCGTGGAAACATTTTGACGACACGGTTTACGGTGGCGATTTTTTGGTCAATCAACCGCCGGTCAAAGCGATGTGCGAAATGGCTCCGCAGATTATTCATCTTTTTGACCGGATGGGTGTGCCGTTTTCGCGGACGAAAGAAGGTTTGCTCGATTTTCGCAGGTTCGGCGGGACGCTGCATCACCGCACGGCGTTTGCCGGCGCGTCCACCGGACAGCAACTTCTTTATGCGCTCGACGAGCAAGTTCGCAAATTTGAAACCGACGGCAAAGTCAACAAATTTGAAGGTTGGGAAATGTTGTCGCTGGTTCTGGACGACCATCAGGTTTGCCGAGGTCTGATTGCGATGAATCTGCAGACGCTCGAACTCAAAGCCTTTGAAACCGACGCGGTGATTATGGCGACCGGCGGACCCGGACTTATTTGGGGAAAATCAACCAACTCGCAGGTTTGCACGGGCAGCGCGGTTTCGGCATGTTATCAGCAAGGCGCGAAATACGCCAACGGCGAATTTATACAGGTTCACCCGACTTCAATTCCGGGCGAAGACAAACTGCGCCTGATGTCGGAATCGGCTCGCGGCGAAGGCGGGCGCGTCTGGGTTCCGAAAAATCAAGGCGATAAACGTGCGCCGCAGAGTATTCCGGCGAACGAACGCTGGTATTTCTTGGAAGAAAAATATCCGGCTTACGGTAATCTCGTGCCGCGCGATATTGCGACGCGCGAAATTTTTCAGGTTTGTCTGGAAGGTTACGGAGTCGGCGGCGAAAACCAGGTTTTTCTCGATTTGACGCATATTCCGAAGGAAGTTTTGGACGCGAAACTCGGCGCGATTTTGGAAATTTACGAAATGTTCGTCGGCGACGATCCGCGTTATGTGCCGATGCGAATTTTCCCCGGCGTACATTATTCGATGGGCGGTTTGTGGGTTGATTTCGAGCAGAAAACAAATATTCCCGGACTGTTCGCCGCCGGAGAATGTGATTATTCGATTCACGGCGCGAATCGTTTGGGCGCGAACTCGCTTCTTTCGTGCGTTTACGCCGGCTTTGTCGCCGCGCCGTCGGCAATCAATTACGCCAAAAACGTCGAGCGCGGAAATACTGAAACAAACGGGATTTACAATGCCGAACTGCTGAAACAGCAGGCGATCAACACTCAGATTATCAAAAACGAGGGTACGGAAAATCAGTATAAAATCCACGAAGAATTGGGCAAAGTGATGACCGACAACGTAACCGTCGTGCGCTACAACGACCGCTTGCAGGCGACGGACGACAAAATACTCGAATTGATGGACAGATACAAACACATTTCGATCAACGATTCAAATTTGTGGGCGACGCAAGCCGTTCCGCAAGCTCGGCAATTAAAAAATATGCTCGAACTGGCGCGTGTCATTACTCTCGGCGCGTTAAATCGTGACGAATCACGCGGAGCGCATTACAAACCGGATTTTCCCGACCGCAACGATGACGAATGGCTGAAAACGACGATTGCCGAATATTCCGGCGAAGGACCTGTTTTGTCTTACGAAGCCGTTGACATCAGTTTGCTCGAACCGCGCAAACGTGATTATTCGAGCGGCAATAAAGTAAAAGCGGCAGGCGCAGCTGAGGCGAAAAAAGAAGGCTTACCTGTGCCTGAAGGCGGCGCACCGCAATTTGTCGAACAAGGCTGGACGGAAAAACCTGATAATCTGACTGCCGAAGTTTTTTGGGAAGATGAAGGCGACGCATTAAAAGACGGCGAATCTTTTAAGGAAATTCACGAAAACGACGAATCTGAGGAAACTTAAAAAATGACGGCATTACCTAAAAGGAAGAAATATACGCCCGCCGAATATTTGGCTTTAGAAGAAAAAGCCGAATACAAAAGCGAATATGTTGACGGCTACATTTTTAAAATGGCGGGCGGCACGGAAGCGCACATTCAAATAAGTTTTAATATGACCAAACTTTTTGCTGACAAACTTCGCGGAAAATGCCGCGCTTATCAAAGCGAAATGAAAGTTTGGGTAGATGAAATCGGAACTTTTTTTTATCCCGACGTAACGGTTGTTTGCGGGGAACGTAAATTTTACAAAAACCGGCGCGATGCAGTTGTAAATCCGATTCTCCTTATCGAAGTGTTGTCGGAAAGCACAACGGATTATGACAAAAATGATAAGTTCTTTACTTATCAGCATATCGAATCGTTTCAGGAATACATATTAATTTCGCAGCACCGACCCGCCGTTCAACAATATCTTCGCCAAGCGGATGAAACTTGGAAATACAAAGCGACTATTGGACTAAACAGTAAAAGACATTATTTGAAATAAGAAAAATCAGATAAACTGTGTAAATGTTAAAATATGATGAATTAAAAGGAAAGCCGAGAGAATTTCTTTCTGTCACGAGTTTAACGGACGAAGAATTTCAAGTCTTACTGCCAATGTTTGAA
>JBBPXX010000108.1:0-10177 GCA_038200505.1 Pyrinomonadales bacterium
GGGTCTTTTATTTTCCCGACACTTTCAAATAACGTCTTTGTTTTTAATTGTTTCAATCTCTCTCCTCATCCCAAAATAGAATAAGTTCAAGTTTTACACACTTTTCTCGCTTCTTACATTTTTAATGCGTTTGCCCTACGGGGAGCTATTTGGCTAAATCAATTTAATTTTTAGGCAAAGTTCTTCCAAACATTTTATCTTCATTTCTTCGCCTGAGCGATTTTTTTCGCAAAGTTTTAATGCAAAGCCGCTTTTTTGATTAAACCGCCTTCGACATCGGACAGCGAATGCGTCGTCATAAATGCCGCCGGGTCTAATTCGCGCACGACGGTTTTGATTCTTCCGATTTCCAGCCGCGTTACCACGCAGTAGAGAATTTCCTGTTCATCATCATTAACGCCTTTGCTGCCTAATCCGCCGTGTCCTTTATAAACCGTTACGCCGCGCTGAAGTCGGTTGATAATCGCCTCTTTTATCTCTTCGTTTTTTGTCGAGATAATGGTAATTCCCGTATATTCTTCGATGCCGTGAAGTAGAAAATCAATCATTTTTGAGGCGGTGGCATAAACTAAAATCGAATACATCGCCGTTTCGACTCCCAAAAAGAAGGCGGCGGCGAGGAAAATAAAGACGTTCAAAATAAGAATAACATCGCCGACGTTCAAAAGATGACTTTTCCGGCTGACGAGCAACGCCGCGACTTCCGTTCCGTCGAGAACCGCACCGCCGCGAATTGCCAGACCGATGCCCGCGCCGATAAAAAATCCGCCGAAAACAGCGGTTAAAAGTTTATCGGGCGTAACATCAGGATAAGGAACGACGACCAGACAGATTGACAGACCGGCAATCGCCAACGCGCTTTTGACGGCAAACTTTTTACCGATATGAAAATAGCCGAGCGCGATAAACGGCAGATTGACAACCAGAAGCCAAACCGACAACGGCAATCCGACGACCTCTGCCAACAGCATCGAAATTCCCGTTACGCCGCCGTCAATAAATCGGCTTGAAAACAAGAAGCCTTTCAAACCCATTCCCGCCGAAAGAATGCCTAAAATGATAAAAATTACATTTCCCAATTCGCGGATTATCGCTTTCATATAACCAAGTTAGTTTGTTCGTCGAAAACTTTCAAATTCGCTCTTGCGGATGCGTTACGGATACGATAATTTGCAACATAGATAAAATTAAAATGAGTATGTTTTCGCCGGAAATTTTTATCGCCTTGCTTGTTGCCGTCGTCGTTTTGGTGCGGCTCTCCCGCTATTTGGAAATGCCTTCCGCTATTTTATTGCTCGTCGGCGGTTTGGGATTGTCGTTCGTTCCCGGTTTCAGCGGCATCGAACTCGCACACGAAATGATTTTCACGCTGTTTCTGCCGCCTTTGCTGTTTGTGGCGGGAGTCAGAACTTCTTTACGTGATTTTTGGCGAAATGTGCAAAGCATCGGTCTGCTTGCTATCGGATTGGTGATATTGACGACTTTGCTCATCGGACTCGTCGCACATTGGACGATTCCCGGAATGCCGCTCGCCGCAGCTTTCACTCTCGGTGCAATTGTTTCACCAACCGATGCCATCGCCGCCACTTCAATCACTAAAAGAATCGGAGTTCCGCGCCGCATCTTAACAATTCTCGAAGGCGAAAGTTTGGTCAACGACGCAACGGGACTTGTTGTTTATAAATTGGCTGTGGCGGCAGTTTTAACCGGAGCATTTTCGATTTTCGGGGCGGGCGGACAATTTTTATTGAACGCCGGCGGCGGCATCGCAGTCGGTTTGGCGTTCGGTTGGCTGTTCATATTTTTCATCAACCGAATCGCTGACGCGCCCGTCGAAAATACGATTTCGCTGATCGTGCCGTTCGCCACATACATTGCGGCGGAACATCTTTTGCAAGTTTCGGGCGTTTTGGCTGTCGTCGTCGCAGGTTTTTATTTTGCATACAAATTGCCCGGCTCGAATTCGAGCGAAACCCGAATTCAGGCGAGATCATTTTGGGATATGCTCGATTTTTTGTTTAACGGTGCGTTATTTCTGCTCGTCGGATTACAGCTTCGCCGCATCATCGGCGGATTGGACGACATTTCTTTTTGGAACGCCGTCGGTTACGCCTCGATCATTAGTGCGGCATTGATTATAACGAGAATTTCGTGGGTTTATACGGCTGTCTATCTGACGCGAATTTTGAGCAAAAGTCGGCGAAAAGATGATCCGTTTCCGTCGTGGAAACCTGCTTTCATCGTCGCTTGGACGGGAATGCGGGGAGCGATTTCGCTTGCCGCCGCACTTTCCTTGCCGTTTGCACTCGAATCAGGCGCACAATTTCCCAACCGCAACTTGATTATTTTCATCACTTTTTTCGTGATTCTGGCAACTCTCGTCTTGCAGGGTTTGAGTCTGCCTTTTATAATCCGCCGCCTGAAACTAAAAGACGAAGGAGCAACCGCCCGCGAAGAAGCGTCGGCACGTCTGGAGATTTATCAAGCCGCTCTCGACCGCATCGAAGAAATCGAAAATATAGATAAAGCACCCGCAGAATTACTTGAACGGCTTAAAAAAGATTATCGCCGCCGTGCCAATGGTTTAACTGCCATTGTTTCAAAAAACGAAAATGTAAGTCCTGA
Organism: Pyrinomonadales bacterium; assembly: GCA_038200505.1. Taxonomy (GTDB): domain Bacteria; phylum Acidobacteriota; class Blastocatellia; order Pyrinomonadales; family Pyrinomonadaceae. The sequence continues at coordinate 2,626 of JBBPXX010000108.1, forward strand.
TTTTTTCAAAGATGATCGGGATTTACAGTTAGACATCTTAAAAACCGAACGCGAAACACTTCTAAAATTGCGAAAACACGGAATGCTTCACAATGATGCGGCACGAAGCATCGAAAACGATCTCGATCTGGAAGAACAGCGTCTGCAAAATCATAATCAAAATACAAATAAAAACGACAACAACGGCACATAACATTGCCGCCGAATGTTCGAATTAACGAAAAGAAGAACCGCCCGCAAAGGCAGGCGGTTCCGGCTCTTATTGAATTAAATCCACAATAATTTCCATATTGTCGGGATTACCGTTTGTAATCACCGAAAAGTTGCGCGTGCCGGTAAATCGCAATTTACCGTTTTCGTAAATTTGCGCCCGCACCGCGTAACGGTTGCGCGGATTGACTTTATTCGGTTCATATTTTAATTCAAAGTCAAACGGAACTTGACGACCTTCGGCGCTGATCGTCTGTTCAGCGATGATTTCTGCTTTTGCATCAGCTTTTGAAACGTCGAGCAGCTGCACTTTGATAACCGCGTTCGGCGCGAGCGCGATGCGCGGCAGATACGAAACTTTTCCCGTTACGCTCGCCGTTTTGCCTTCCGCATTTTCGGCATTGGCGCGGAAAACGAGATTCGGTTTATTGTTAATGTAAAGTCGCAATGTGTCGCCTTCGACTTCAAATTTTGTTACATCATCGAGCGATTGCAAAAAATTTCTTTCGAGTCGGTTTGCTTGTTCATCGGCGCACGCCCGCAAAGTTCCGGCAATATTTGAAAGTTTCAGTTTTGTGCCGTTCATTTCAAAACCGCCCGAAAAAAGATTGCAGCCTGCATCGCCGGAGATACGTTTTTCGCCTTCGTTAAATTCGATAAACGGTTTGTCCGCAGTTACATTTTGATTTCCGATCTTCGTTAAAGTCCAGTGTTTGTCGAATAGTGAATTCGCCCCGGAATTGTTGCCCGTTTGATTGTTCGTTTGAGTGGTCGCGTTTGTTTCGATATTTGTCGGCATCAGATCGGGAACATCGTCGCGTTTTAGTTCATAGAAAACATTGCTGATTCTCGACGGACAGCAGAGCGCGTCCATTTGATTATAGCGGACAAATTCCGCCGAAATACTTGTCGGAGTTGTCAGGCGAATATCGGTCAAAGAGCCGTCCGTGCGCGAATCCATCGCCACAGGCGAAAGCGTTCCGGCATATCTGCCTTCCCAATATACAAAAGCCTGATAACCGAGCGGGCGGCACATTCCGTCAAAACCGGAGAGCGCAGTGAAAACTTGCGTCGTGCCGTAACGCTGCGACGCGCCGTATAATTTCCAGCCCATTTTTGCAACGGCTTCTTCCGCCGTGTTTGCAGGCTGGCGCACTTGTTCGTAACAGCGTTTGAACATTTCCGCGTCATTCGACATCGCGGACGGGCGCGGCAGAATCGGCAAATTATTTCCCGTTCTGTTCCAATCTCTCAGCGGCTGGTCAAGCCACGTTTTATTTGTTTGCACAGTTTGTGCCGATATTGAAAATGCGGTTAAAAACATCGTTGAAACTAAAAACAGTATTATCGTTAAATTTTTGTGTGTCATTATTTCCCCTTGTAAAAATTATTTAGTTATAAAATTCCGAATCTTTCATTCGGATTGCGTTTTGAATTTTTTTCTAATCCGATCACAATTAAAAGAACGATTTAATCGCTCCGTCTTGCACATTTTTCGCATCATTTTCAGGCTGCAAAATTTCAAAATCAGTTTATCGTTAATCGAGTGGTGAGCAAAGTGGAAACACAGGACGCAGCGGCACAACCAATAGATAAATGTTCTTAATTTCTACGCTATTTTTGAACGGTGCGGCATTTTGGCGGTTTCATTTATAACCGAACCGGCGGATTGCTTTTCAGCAAACTCCGACAGAAACGACCAAAGCCTCGCAATCTCCCGGCAATCCGGCAAGTTTCAAATCATCCAACATTGCTTCCGAACTGTCCGAACCGTCATAACCAATCAGTATTTTCATAAAAACCTCTTCTTACCTGTAATAAACGCTGAAGTTTTTATCCTTCAGCTTGCAATATATTTTAATTTTAGCTGTTTTTTGGTGCTGAAAACAGAGAGTTTTTACCCGAAAAATGCAAGTGTTTTCACGCGCTCGAATTACACTTATTGCAAGCCGAAATTTCGGTTTGGAATAAGTGTAAACACCTGCTTATTTCAGGAGCAAACACTCTATTTCCCTCCGTCTTTTTCAAATATACTTAACTTAAAAGTGGGCAAGACAAAATATAAGTCTTCCTGCAAGCGACCGGCAAAGGCTGGATAAACTGTGATAAGCCCCAGCCGGTCGCGCCAAATTTTGATTTATCAATAAGAAAAATGAAAGTTTTAATTCCATACGACGGCACGAAAGCGGCGGAAAATGCTCTGCTCGAATTACAGAACGCGGATTTTGGTCAGACGGACGAAATTGTGATCGTCATCACGGACATTTTTCTGCCCGATTCGGCGGAAGAGTTTTCAAAAGCCCGCCGCCGGCGGCAGTTGAAGCTGGAAAATTCGGGAAATTGTTCATACATTCAGGCGCGAAGACAACTGGAAGAAGAAAAATTACTTTCGAGAGAAATCCATAACAGAATGTCATCGGAATTTCCGGCGTGGAATGTTCGAATCGAAACATTGCCGGGTTTCAGCTTGGTGTCGAGCGAGATTTTGGCAAAAGCCGCGAGAGCAAAACCCGATTTGATTATTCTCGGTTTGCAGGAAAGCGAAGCCGATTCGACAAATGACGCTTACAGATCGGGTTTGTGGCGCGTCGTGTCGGAAGCCGAATGTCCTGTGCGGCTCGCACGCGGGAATAATCCAGACAATGCTGCCGAAATCCTAAAGCGAAGGATGACGGATTCGGTCGAGATAATCGGTTCATCCGAAGAAAAAAGCGGGCGAATTCAGAAACTTGCGGCTCGGAAGCGGAATCAAACGCGACGCGAAAACAAACGCATTGCGAGTGCCGCCGGTTCCTTTTAGGAAATTTACTCAAAGACAGTCAGAAACCTATTTTTTGTAAAAACACAGACAAAAGTTGCTCCGCGAAGAGTTAATAAACTTTTCCGGCGAAGCATTTTAAATTTTTACAAAACTTTACGCAATTTTAAAAATCAATATGGGAGAAATTAAAAACTATGACAAAAATAATGACAATTTACACCACGGAAATTGACCGCGAACGGCTCGGACATCTTATCCAGCGCATTCGCAGTCAAGGAGAAACGGAAAACTTTTCATACATCAACAGGCTCGAAGAAAAGCTGGAATACGCCGAAGCGGTCGCGCCCGAACAGATTCCGCCGGATGTCATTACGATGCGTTCAAAAGTTAGTTTGAAGGATTTGGACACGGACAAAAGGGAAGTCTATTCGATAGTTTTTCCGACCGAAGCCGATTACGATGAAGGGAAAATCTCGATTCTCGCGCCGCTCGCCACCGCTTTGCTCGGCTACAAATGCGGCGACACGGTTGAATTTCAAGCCCCGTCGCGCTTGCGGCGTTTGAAGATCGAAGAAATTTTATATCAACCGGAAGCGGCGGGCGATTTGGATTTATAGTTTGCAACTTTTGAAAAGGCACTTTTAAAACACCGTCGGGGGACAAAGATGGAAAGTTTTTAATAGTTTTAAACTCAAAATAAAAACGCCCTGTCGCCAAACTCTTCTATTTCTACCCACCCCCCCCCCCGACGGTGTTTTCCTTTCCCTTGCTCGAAAATTAAATCTTTTAAGTTTGCCCTATTTCACTGCTGTCGAGAATGTTTTCCCGGTATCTCAAAAACGCTCCGACACCTCCGACATCGCTCAATAGTTGCGAGTCTTCGATGAAATTAATTGAGGCTTTCGTCAACAGCGTTTTAGAAACGAGTTCGTCGGCAACATTTGCGGGATAACCGTTTTCCGTTTCTGCAACAGATGTATTCGCGTAACCTGAAACTGAGGGAACTTTTAGAACCTTTTCGTTTTCGACACTTATATCTTCGAGCGATGCACTCAACACCAATTCGTCAACCTGTCCTTTTGAAAGTGCGTTCAAAGTGTCGTCCAAACCGACGACCGCTAAACCGCCCGCTTGATATTTGTCGAATAAATCTCTGACCTTTTCCGCATCTGACTGGATATTATTATCAAATAACGCCTTCGTCGTTGCTTTGAGAATTTCGTTTTCGGGAGTTCTGATGTCGAGCCGCAGAACGTCAACCAATTTATCGGACAGATGTTGCGGCATTTGTTCTTTTAGTAAAGGAATTATCACTTCGTCGCCGGCGAGAATAATGTGATTTATCTGTTCATTTTTCACCACGCGCCCGAGCATTTCCACGACGTTTTTAGCGTGCCGCCGGCGTTGGTTTTCAAGCCACAGCGGATAACGCACACGCGACATTTCGCCGGTCGGTTCGACATCGCCGTCGGCGTGCCAAACAACGTGAACGCTTTTCGGAGATGCCGGGTCAAACACGAAAATCCGCGCTTCGTCGGTATCGGCGACGAGCGCGATGTGGCGCGGATTCTGGTCAATCAGACGCGCCAGCGGAAACAGATGCGGACTGTCCGAAACGTGCATCGAATGTTCTTCAATCGGCGCGTCGAGTTCGATAACTTCAAAAAAATTATTCTCACCCGCACAGGCAAAAATTGCCACGCCGTTTGCCGACGAACGCAACTTTTCAGAAAGATAATCATTGATTATTTTTCTATCCTGTTTAAAACTTTTCGATTCGGGAGAATTTTTTTCAAAATTCTTCGTCTGTTCGTTAAACTCTTTGCGGACAAAGCGTTCAAAATCATCGCGTCCGTGTTCGTTAGCCTGCGTGTTCAAATAAAGACTGGTGAACGGAAAACCGCTCGGCTTAAGATTCGCTAATTCATTCAATTCCTTCTCAAGTAACATATTGATAATTTCTCCCAAAATACTTTTTGATTTCTAAAATTTAACTAAAAGAGTTGCCGGACATCATTTTGTCGGTGAATAACTCCCGACGGAAGCCGGAAGCACTGCAATTATTCCCATAAAAACCATACCCAAAACGATCATACCCAAAATAATCATTGCTATTGAATTCAAAAAACCCGCCAAATATGCCGCTATTGCCGCAAATCCAACTAAAAACCAAACCGCCAGATAAACTTTTATTAACATTATCTCTTCCTCCAAAATCAATTTTCGACAATTAATCTTGTTGTCAATTCAAATTTATCCAAATACCGGAAATTGAGAAAGCGTGTTTTTACCCTAAAAACACAGGTGTTTGCACGCTTATTCGATATTTATCCGTTTTCATATACTTTTATTAACAAATTAACTTTATGGAAATTGATTTTGATTATTCGCCGCATATTTTGGCAAAGTAAAATATATGAAATTAGAAAACACACCAATAAAATTTTTAACCTTCGTAATGATATTTGTTTTTTCAGGAATCACCGCACAAGTTTCGGCTCAGAATTCTTGGCTCGACGAAGCGACGATAAAGAACTGGAATTCGCCGACTAACACGATACCGAAAACAAGGGAAAACGCCCGTGCGGAACTAAGACGGTGCAATTCTTATGTGCGCCAGCCGAGTTTGCCGAAAGATTTTCTTTTAACGAATAACGGACACACTCTGACTGGCGCGGCGGAAGTTTATGGGACGACAACGCTCGTAACGACGGCTGACGCATTTGACGACAAATGCCGTCCGCGGTTGTATCAGACTTATGTTTTTTCCAAAGACAAACTTGCCGGAACAATTTCGCCGAAAACGAATCCCCGTTTAAATTAACTTACGGGCGGAATTTCCGTAAGTTCCTTCGTAGCTGTGCCGCGTTTTTTTTGCAGCGAAATATACACGCCGAATAAAACCAATGTGCCGCCCGCGATTTGCGGGAAAGTCGGACTTTCGCCTAAGAAAACGACGGCGATTAAAACGGCGACGACGGGCATTAAATTAAGAAAATTCGCCGTTTCTCCGGCGTTTAGACATTGAAGCGAACGGTTGTAAAGAAGCATTGCAACTGCCGAAGAAAATACGCCGAGATAAATTACGCCCGTCCAACCCGAAGCGGAAATTGACGGAAAATTTTTGCCGCCGAGTTCAAAAAGCGCGGCGGACGCAAGCAGAATCGTTCCGGCAATCGTCGCGCCGGTTGTAATAATTAGCGGATCAAAGTTTGCCAGACGCTTGGCGAAAAGCGTGTAAGCCGCCCATAAAACAACCGACAAAAGCATTATTAAATTTCCCAAAAATGAATTCGGCGCACTCTCGTTCGCTTCGGCAAAAAACATTATCAAGAAAATTCCGGCAATCGAAATTCCGATTCCGAGCAGTCGAATCGGCGATAAAGTTTCTTTGAGAAAAGCGGCGGCGAGAAGTGCCGTCACCGCCGGAATAAAACTCTGCACCAAAGCACCTTGCGCCGCGCTCGTATAGACGAGCGAAATGTTATAAGCGACGGTATAAAGAAAAACGCCGCTCACGCCCATCAGCGCGATTGCCGTCCACGGCACGGGACGCGGAATCTTCGTCAATTTACCGCTAAAGACAACAAAAACGGCAAGCAAAACCGAAGCGATGACATAACGCAGAAACGCAAACAAAACCGGCGGCACTTCGGCGAGCGATGCTTTCGTCACCGCAAACGCGCTGCCCCAAATTATCATGGCGACGATTAGTAAAATGATTGCCGAAAGGCGTTTGTTCATAGGTACATTACGAAAAAATTGAATTCCATAAGAATTGTAAATAATCGTGATTTATTTCTTTTAATATTTATTTCCTTTAAATTGCTACTAGCTTCAGCCAGTGGATTTTATGTTTTAAGGACACAGGCTTTAGCCGAATAAATAAAATTAATAAATCATTCGATTAGCTTCAGCTAAAGCTATAAGGAATCTTTATTTATTTCAGGTATTCGGCTAAAGCCTTCTCTATCTTCATTTACTGTTCCACGAATTATTCACAAAATTTAGAAATTCCTGCTCTGATTATCGAACGGCGAGCGGCGCGATAAATTCAACAAAATCGTCGTCGCTTTTATCCGCCGGTTTGACTGCGCCGCTTGTTTGAATATCGCGCCAGCGCAGGCGACCATTCGCGCTGTAGAGCAGAAATCGCACACGATTTTGTGAGCGTTCGACGCTGATTTCGAGAAAACTTTGGAAAAATGGCGCACGGTTAAAGTCAAACGCGCCCGACACCATTTCTTCGTCGAACGGATAGCCGCGAAACCATTTCAGCCACCAGTAAAACGGCATTTTCCAAAACGGTGCTTCATTGTCTATTTTTTTCTCTAATTCATCCGTCCGCGGGTAAAATGCGTAATCATTTGTTACGGGATCGTCGGGAAAACCGAGCGACGTGCCGATGCTCAGATACGCGCCGCCGCCGCCGTTGACGAAACTGATACGGATTACATATATCAATTATGCAATAGCTGACTTCCAAGCCGACATCAAATATCCAAATGAGGTGATAGAACTCAGACTTGTTTTAGAAAAGCTGTTCAGCCCCAAACTCATCAGTTGACTTAATTCTTCCAC
>JBBPXX010000109.1:0-16574 GCA_038200505.1 Pyrinomonadales bacterium
CGTGGAAGAATTAAGTCAACTGATGAGTTTGGGGCTGAACAGCTTTTCTAAAACAAGTCTGAGTTCTATCACCTCATTTGGATATTTGATGTCGGCTTGGAAGTCAGCTATTGCATAATTGATATGTGTAATCCGTATGACATCCAACATCTATTTTTATTTATGGTTAAAGAAGGTCTTCCGTTTATTATAGTTCCGTTGCTGCTTGCGGTCGTTTGTGCAATTTTCAATTTTTGGATAATCGCCGGATTGTTCGTCGCGCTCGCGCTGTTTATGATGTATTTTTTCCGCGACCCGCAGCGCACGATTCCGACTGAAGCGGATATTATCGTTTCCGCCGCCGACGGCAAAGTTACACGCATCGAAGACCGGGAAAACGGAAAATTCGTCAGCGTTTTTCTATCGCCGGTTGATGTTCACATCAACCGTGCGCCGATTGCCGGAAAAGTTGTCAAAGTAGAGCTTTTTCAAGGAAAAAAAGCTCCCGCCACAAGTAATGAAGCCAGTCAGACAAATGAAAGAAATGCAATGACAATCCAGGGTGAAAAAATGACGGTCGTCTGCACACAAATTGTCGGTATCTTAGCGCGGCGTATTGTTTGCTGGAGCAAAGCGGGTGATAATCTCGAACTCGGCGAAAAATACGGACTTATCAAATTCGGTTCACGCACCGATTTATTGATGCCGAAAAATGTTGAAATTCTCGTTAAAGTCGGCGATAGAGTTGTCGGCGGAGAATCTGTCATCGCCAGGTTAATGGTGAATGGTTAATTAAAGGAATGTTCTTAACATTCAACATTCACCGTTCACCATTATCAGAATTATGGAAGATAAGAAACCGCCGCATCGCGGCTTAAAGAAAGGACTTTACCTGATTCCGTCGGCATTTACTTCGGCAAATATCGCTATGGGTTTTCTGGCGGTTTTATCTTCCGTACGCGGTTTTCAGGTGATTGTTTCAAGTCCCGAACAAGCGGCTATTTATTTCGGCTACGCTGCCAAAGCCATCGCGCTGGCGATTTTGTTTGATACGCTCGACGGACGAGTTGCGCGTATGACGCGGACGGCAACCGAGATTGGTGTGCAGCTCGATTCGTTGGCTGATGTTTTGACATTCGGCATCGCGCCGGTTGTTTTAATATACAGTTGGGCGATTGGTGCGACTTATAGCGACGCTAATTCCTTTCACGCCTTTGGTATTTTTGTTTTATTTATGTATCTGATGTGCGGAACTTTTCGATTAGCCAGATTTAATCTTCAAGCCACAAGACCGCGCGTTTTAATAGAAGGTACGCCGAAAATTGACAAGAAAAACTTTGTCGGTCTGCCGATTCCGCCTGCCGCCGGATTACTCGCGGCGATTGTTTATTTTTCACCGATGCCGCTCAGCACGCTGTCCGATAATCTGTCTGTTTTTTATACGATTTTGATAATGATTTTAACGGCAGGTTTGGGATTATTAATGGTCAGCAGGGTTCGCTATACGAGTTTCAAAACCGTCGGCACGGGCAAAAGAAGTATTTATCTTATTTTAGTCATCGCCGCTTTCGGAATGCTTATCTGGCTCTATTCGCAATATATGCTTTTAGGAATCGCGGCGGCGTATGTCGCGCACGGCATTGTTTGGTATCTTTCAGGCTTTCTAAATCCGCGAAAAAGGAAGGAATCAAAATCTGAAACACAAAACACTGAATAACGGTGAAAGTTAAGAATGCTTCTTCAATTCACGATTCACCATTCATCACAATTCTATCCTTTTTCTTCCTTTATCAATCGGCGTAACATTTGCGGAACGCCGTTTTTTAACGCTTTGGTTTCGCCGGGTTTCCTTCTCGCCGCCGGAAAATCTGTTGCCGCTTATTACAACGAGTGAAATCAATGTAATGAATAATATCGTAACTGCCGTTGTGTGCAAAACAAAATCAAAGATGCTGTGAACCAATACTGCAAAACATCCGGCGAGTGCGCCGACGGCAACGCCGCGCCTAAAAGTATCGGAAGTTTTAATATTCCGCAAACCTGTGCGGAAAAGCCAATAAACAAAGAATCCGGCGATAATTAGACCGACAATTCCGGCATCCGCCAAAACCTGCAAATAATCGTTATGCGCCTGTTCGACCCGAAAAGCACCGTTTGAAGAATCATAAGCCGTATATGCCACATCGTAAGCCCCGATTCCCGCGCCGAACGGAAAATTATTTTTGATAATACTGAGCGTTACGCTCCAAATATGCGTTCGATTGGCTGAAAAATCGTCAGTTGCCGCTTGTGAAGCAATTCTCGTCAGCGAAGTTTCACCACCGATTAAAACCGAGCCGACAATAATCGTCGCCACTAATAAAACCGCCAAACCGACTTTGATAAATAATTGCCCCGAACTTTTTGTTTTGGTCGTGAGAATTATCAGAAAGAAAATTTCCGCCAAAAGCGAAATCAAACCGCCGCGCGAACCGCTTAAAAGAAGCGCAATTCCCATTAAACCGATTGCCGTGATATACAGAAGCCGTCTGTCTTTCGGAACTCCGCCGACAAACATCAGACCGAGCGGCACGGCAATCGTCATTTCCATATACGCGGCAAAATTATGCCGGTTGACAAACGAACCGAACGGCACGGCATACGGCACGTCGTAGATTCCGTAAATCTTATTCGGACTTAAAACAGCTTGTAAAATAGCGAAAAAAGCGTAGGCAAAACCGAAAATCGTAATGAGCAAAACTATTTTTCTAAATCTGTTTGCATCATTGATAAAAGTCAGCAAAGCACCGAGAAAAATCGCCATTGCCAAAATATGAAGAGCAGTAACCTGAGTCCAAAAAGGTTCGAGCGAAATCGTTCGCGGAATTCCGGTTACTCCCGCCGTTTCCGCCAAACTTCCGAACGGAATAATCTGAAAAAGCGCATAGAGAACTGCTGTAAACAGCGGAATTTGAATCAAACTTTTGTTAAAACGCAGAACACCGCTCGAAAAAGCATCAATCGCCCAAAGCAACGCGATGACAACTGCTGCAATATAAAAAACAGCAATCACGGGTTGATGCACTGTGCCGTAAGCCAGCGTCGTGAGGATAATCGTCGTGCATAGCAAAAAGAAGACGGTTTTGCTTGCCCATGTTTTTTCTATATCTTTAGTCATTTCTTATTCGTGAATCGTCAATCGTGAAGTTATCAATTGTGTGAATTATCGAAACATTTGCTTTTACGATTGACGATTCACGATTGACAATTTACGATTTCAATTTTTCCAATCTGAAATCGTCATACCAAAATGTGCCGAAAATCGGGCAAACCTCGCCGCAATAAGCCCGGATCGTGCGAACGGCGACGGCTTGCGAGCCGGACGGCGCGGTAAATTCCATTTTTACTTGCTGCCAATCGTTCGTGCCGCCCGGAAACGGCGCGGATGTTACGATATTCGCGTCATTAACGGCGTTATAAATTTCCAAAGCCGGAGTTCCGCCGCTTTTTAAATTTTCCGTCCTCATCCAAAACGTCAAAAGATATTTGGCGGAAGGTTCGACAATAATGATTTGGTTAATATTATAAAGTGTCGGCTCGGAATAACCGTTAAAAGAAACCCGCAAACTGCGATTTCCTTCCTGTTTCCGCGTCGAATCGAGTTTTACTTCCATTTTTTCAGTCAGCGCAATTTTCCAACCGAAATATGTATCTTTATTTTCTCCGATTGGCTTTTCAAAACCTGCATTTTGAATAGTTTCGGGTTTCGCGTCCGGTTCGATACCGAGTCCGCGATAAAACTCCATTGCCTGCGGATAAATCCGTTTTTCGTAAAAGGCTAACGCGATAACTTCGGCATAAGCGGCGTATGCCTGTTTTTCTTCGGTTGAAAGCGTGTTCCAAATTCTCAAAGAATCTCCGGCGCGTTCCTTGGCGGCATAAAACCTCGCCAATCCCGCCCTGACTATCGGTTTATCGCCGGCAATTTGTTCGAGTTTTTCCGTATCTTGCTTATAATAATCCCAAGCCAGAGAAAAAACCTGATCGCGGTAGACCGGATTTGTTTCGGCAGCTTTTTTCAATTCACCAAAGGCTTCGTCGCTTCTATTCTGCCGCAAATAAAAATTACCGAGCTGCCAGTGCGGATTAGTATAAGCCGGAGCTAATTCGATTGCCCGAAGATATGCTTTTTCGGCTTCGGCATAATTATCCGCTTGCTCAAAACCGCGTCCGAGTTCAATCCACCAGCGAAAATCAAACGGTGAAAGTTTTACGAGTTTTTTGTATCTGTCAATAGTCGGGGAAGTTTCATTGGATGTAAATATTTCCCTTTTTGTTTCGGCAAGCAGCCAATTCGGTTCAGGATCGCTCGGCGCGAGATTCACGGCGTATTCGGCAATTTGTTCCGCATTCGGATCGGCTGATGTCGTCAATGTCGCCAGCATATTGCCAAGCTGCCAACGCACCGCAAACCAACCGAAGACAAGCACACAAAGAACCGCCGCGCCGATTATAATTCGCACCTTTAAACTATGTGAATCAATAACTTCTATCTGTCCTTTATCGTTTGCCATTTACAGAAAATCCTTAAACAAAAATAAAACATATCTTGACAATTTCACGTCCGAAACGCAAATTGAAGTCAGAACCATCTGCGGTAGCGGGCGGTTGAAGTCGGCATTTGAAGAGATTTGCCGTAGAATCAAAACGCGACATTCAACCGCCCGCTACCGCAGACGGTTCTGCTGAATAAATATGACAGACAGAAAAAAACGCACTCGCCAAATCATCAAGCGATTAAAAAATGAATACCCGGACGCGCATTGCGCTCTTGTTCATTCAAACGCTTTTGAACTGCTTATTGCCACAATTTTATCGGCACAATGCACCGACGTGCGCGTCAATATCGTAACGGCAGACCTTTTCCGCAAATATCGCCAACCGGAAGATTATTTAAAAGTTACGCAGGAAGAACTCGAACAAGATATTCGCTCGACCGGTTTTTTCCGCAACAAGGCGAAAAATATTCAAGCCGCTTGTGAAAAGATTGTCGAAAACTTCGGTGGTGAAATTCCAACTACAATGGAAGAAATTTTAACATTAAACGGCGTGGCACGAAAAACGGCAAACGTCGTGCTTGGCAACGCCTTCGGCATCGCGTCCGGCGTAGTCGTTGACACGCACGTTTCGCGTCTGTCGCAACGGCTCAATTTGACGACGGAAACAACGCCCGAAAAAATTGAAACCGATTTAGCCGAACTCGTGCCGAAAAAAGATTGGATAATGTTTCCGCATCTGCTTATTTGGCACGGACGCGCCGTGTGTCAGGCGCGAAAACCGAAATGCGCCGAATGTGTGCTTGAAAATTTATGTCCGTCTTCTTTGCTAAAACAATAGTTTTCTGTGAAAATCACTTGAAATTCAAACATTTTCAATTGTATTTGACGGAACAAAATTTTATCAAAAACGTGAATTCGTTGGATTTCATGATTTTAAAAGGAGAAATACATATATGAAAGCAAAATTGTTTATGTTTTCCGTTGTCACTTTGGGTCTTTCGATTCCTGTTTTTGCTCAGAACAATCAAACAATTCCTACGAACCAACCTCAGATTTCGATTGAAAACATTTCAGCCGAATTAACAAATGTTTCCAAATCACTCCAAACTTTTAACAAAAACTTTAAAGAGTTTCTCGATAAATTGCCGCAAGGCGCACAATTCAGCGAAAAGTAGCAAAATCTGCTGCTTTCGTTTGAAATTCTCAACCGCGCCGAACAAAGGCTTGAAATTTTGCAGAAATTCCAGATTGAATTGACGGAAAAGCAAGCAGATTTGAAAAATCGTCTGACACAGGTCGAGCAAAATATGACACCCGAAGGAATTGATCGCGGCGTGGCGTTTCTCGGAACGACGCAAACTCCTGAAATTAAGGAAAATCGCCGGAGAACTCTGGAAGCCGAGCGAAACAGTTTGCGGCAGCTATTATCGCAAATCAATCAAAATTTGGCTGATACCGCCGAGCAAGTCAGTGATGCCGCAACTTTTGTCAAAAGATTAAGAAACAAAATACTACCGCAAATCGAGCGTGAAGTTTCCAATTTTCAATAATTTGCAAATTACTGAAAACTCGCTAAACTTGACCAATATGCAACCGACAGGCAAACAGACACCGAAAAGCAAACTCGAAATTTTACGCGAAAAATCGCACGTCGCGGAACAAGGCGGCGGCGCGGCGCGGGTTGAAAAGCAACGTGCGGCGGGAAAAATGTCGGCGCGGGAACGCATCGAATTTTTTCTCGACGAAGGTTCGTTTGAAGAGTTCGATAAATTCGTCGTCCATCGTTCCACTGATTTCGGAATGGAAAAACAAAAATTTCCCGGCGACGGCGTAATTACCGGATACGGACTCGTTGACGGGCGCGAAGTTTTTATTTTCGCACAGGATTTTACGGTATTCGGCGGTTCTTTGAGCGAAACACACGCGCAGAAAATCGTCAAAGTAATGGATTTTGCAATGAAAACCGGCGCACCGATTATCGGTTTAAACGATTCGGGAGGCGCGAGGATTCAGGAAGGTGTTGTTTCTTTAGGTGGTTACGCCGATATTTTTCTGCGAAACACATTGGCAAGCGGAGTCGTCCCGCAAATTTCCTGCATTCTTGGTCCGTGCGCGGGCGGCGCGGTTTATTCGCCGGCAATCACTGATTTTAACGTGATGGTCAAAGATACTTCGTATATGTTCATCACCGGACCGGACGTGATTAAAACCGTTACACACGAAACAGTTACAAAAGACGAACTCGGCGGCGCGATGACGCACAACGCCAAATCCGGCGTGGCGCATTTTGCGGCTGACGATGACGAACACGCTCTTCGCCTGACACGCGAACTGCTTTCATTCGTGCCGTCAAACAATATGGAAAATCCGCCGTTTGTGCTGACAAGCGATCCAAACAACCGCACCGACGAGAAGCTAAACTCAATAGTTCCCGAAGTTTCCACACAGCCTTACGACATCCGCGAAATTATTAACATCATCGCCGACGAAAACTATTTTTTTGAAGTGCAGGAACATTTCGCGCAGAATATTGTTATAGGTTTTGCACGTTTGGGCGGATTTTCCGTCGGAATCGTCGCCAATCAACCTGCTTTTCTCGCCGGAGTTTTAGACATTGACGCATCAATCAAAGCGGCGCGTTTCGTCCGTTTTTGCGATTGCTTTAACATTCCGCTGATAACATTTGAAGATGTTCCCGGATTTTTGCCCGGCATCAATCAGGAACACGGCGGAATTATCCGGCACGGCGCGAAACTTCTTTATGCTTACGCTGAAGCGACAGTGCCGAAAATCACGGTCATTACCCGCAAGGCTTACGGCGGCGCGTATTGTGTGATGGCTTCAAAACACATTAGAACAGATGTAAATTTTGCATTTCCGACTGCTGAAATTGCCGTTATGGGTGCAGAAGGCGCAGTCGGACTTTTGTATCGAAAAGAGATTTCCGAAAATTCCGAAGAATACAGAAAAAGTAAAGTCGAAGAATTTAAAGAAAAATTTGCTAATCCATTTGTCGCCGCCGAACGAGGTTACATTGATGAAGTTATCGAACCTGCAATGACCAGACCAAAACTTATTCGCGCTTTATCATTGCTCCAAAACAAGCGTGACACAAACCCGCCGAAAAAGCACGGCAACATTCCGCTTTAGAAATTACTTTAAGAGTTGTTTTGCCGACAGTTAAAGTAATTTGTTAAGAAATAGCTTTATTTTTATTTAACGCAGAGGCGCAAAACCAACACTTAAATTATTTACAAAATAATTGTACCGCTGTCGCCCCGACTGCTGTCGTGCGCGCGCCCCGCGCCCACGAGTCCGGCAGGCAAGATGCCCGCCGGACAGCAGTCGGGACGACTGCGTTACACGCTTTACGCCAAATTTTATCTTTCATTATGACACTTTCTGAAATTCAGCGTCCGACTTTGGCGGAAATTCATTTAAATAATCTTGCCTTTAATTTTCATTCGGTTAAAAATTTTGTCGGAAAAAATATCGAATATATGGCAATCGTCAAAGCCGACGCTTACGGACACGGCGCGGTTGAGTGTGCGCGGCGATTAGAGAAAGAAGGAGTTGATTGGTTTGGCGTGGCATTACCGGAAGAAGGTTTGGAACTCCGCGAAAACGGCATAAAAACCCCGATCTTATGTTTGGGAAGTTTTTGGTCCGGTCAGGCAAACCTACTTTTAGAAAATAGATTAACGCCCGTTATTTATCGAATAGAACAAGCGGAAAAACTTAATCAAGCGGCAAAAGATAAAGCAATTATCGCGGATATTCATATAAAAGTTGATACGGGAATGGGTAGAATCGGAGTTCGATTTGATGAAACAAAAGCAATTATTGAGAATTTGAAAAAATTTGATAACCTGCGAATTGATGGTTTAATGACACATTTTGCGGCGGCTGATAATTTGGCGGAAAATGATTTTACAAATGAGCAAATCAAACTTTTTAATGAAGCCGTCGCGCTTTTTGAAGACAACGGTTTTCGCCTGAAATATAAGGATTTAGCCAATTCTCCGGCAACTGTCGCACACAAAAATTCGCTTGGAAATATGGCGCGTTTGGGCGGCGTTTTATACGGTTTGGGCGGCGATGTTTTGCCGAAAGACATTGAAAAACCCGAACTTCGCGCCGTGATGTCGCTTCGCACAAAAATTTCGCATATAAAAAAAGTGCCGAAAGGCGAAACTTTGGGTTACAGCCGGACTTTTACAACGAGACGCGATTCGATAATCGCTACAATTCCAATCGGTTATCACGACGGTTACAGCCGCAGTTTTTCAAATCGCGGACGAATTATTATTAACGGAGTTTTCGCTCCGGTTGTCGGCAGAATTTCGATGGATTGGACAATCTTAGACGTAACTGATGTTCAAAATGTTAAAGTAAATGATGAAGTTATTTTAATCGGCGCACAAAACAATTTGAGAATTACCGCCGAAGATTTGGCGAAGTTGGACGATACGATTTCTTATGAAATTACCTGCGGAATAAATCGGCGTGTGCCGCGAAAATATGTTGGAAGCAAATAAAAGCGCGTGGTTTGAAAAGGTTCTTGCAGTTTATAATCGAAATTTGATTAAACGACGCTTTCATTCTCTCCAAGTTTCGAGTTTGGATTTTCTTCGCCGTAAAGATCGTGAAATTCCGCTGATAATTTATGCAAATCATTCGAGTTGGTGGGACGGACTCATCATTTTTGAGATTTCCCGAAGAACTAAACTGGATTTCTTTGTAATGATGGAAGAAAAGCAGTTGAAGGATTTACAGCTTTTTCGCAAACTCGGCGCGTTTTCGGTTGTCAGGGAAAATCCTCGAAAAGCTGTCGAAAGCATAAATTATGCAGTCGGATTGTTGAAGAATCCGCACCGAACTCTTTTGGTATTTCCGCAGGGCGAAATTTTGCCGAGCGATTTGCGCCCATTAAATTTTTACAACGGTTTGTCGAGAATTATTGAAAAAACAGCAAAAGTTTTTGCCGCGCCGTTAGCGATTCGTTATGAATTTTTGGGCGAATTCAAACCACAGATTTTTGTCAAAATAGGTTTGCCCGAACTAATTGAAGCAGACCGAAAGTTCGATTCAAAAGGTTTGACCGCGAAAAATTCATTGTGTTTGACAAATCTGCTCGACGAACTTAAAACGGATATGGTAAACAAAAATTTCAGCCGATACGAGCAAATAATTTAGTGCCGATTCCGAAGGTTTCATCAATTGAAATGCCGATTTTGCAGGAACTCGTCGCCACGGGCGGCGCGGATAATCTGCGTTTTTTGTATGAACGTCTGCCCGCTTATTTTCCGCAGATTTCCGAAAAAGAAATCGGCGAAATCAAGAGCGGAACAAACAAAGCGTGGAGAAATGCCGTGCAAAAAGCCGGCAAATTTTTGGATGAACAAAAACTTATCGAACGGATGCGTGGAAATTGGACGATTACCGAAAGAGGAAAAAAGGAAGTCGAAAAAGAAACTTCAGGTTTTACTTTAACAAAGTCATCTCAAGACAATTTATCTCATACAACTGTTCAGGAAATGCTGGTAAAAACCGGCGAAAATTTAGGCTTTTATGCCGAAACCGAATTTGAATTTTACGACGTTATCTGGCGCGAAACGCCGAATAATCAAAGAATTTCGCACGTTTTTGAAGTGCAGAGCAAAGGCAACATTGATTCCGCTTTTGCCAAACTCAAACGTGCTTATCAAGCGCAGCGAACCAAACCATTTCTCGTTATTGCCTCGGAAAGAGATTTGAACCGCGCCCGCCAATCTTTGAACCGCGAATTTCACGACATCGAAAACGTCGTAACAATTTTAACCTTCGCTCAAATTAAACAAGTTCATCAAAACCTCAAAAACATCGCTGAAATTATCAAAGAGTTTCTGTTAAAATAGTTCAAAGTTTCAAGTTCAATGGTCAAAGTTTGAAACTTTACATTGAACATTAAACTTTGAACTTTGAACTTTCAATGAAAAACGAAACTCCAATTCGGCGGCAATATCTGACGATAAAAGCCAAACACAAGAACGCGATTTTGCTTTTCCGTCTGGGCGATTTTTATGAAGCCTTTGACGACGACGCGCGGCTTTTGGCTCGTGAATTGGATATTGCTTTGACTTCCAAAGCAATGGGCAAAGATATGCGTGTTCCGTTGGCGGGAATTCCGTATCACGTTTTGGAAAAACATCTGGCGACGTTGATTTCGCGCGGTCATCGTGTGGCAATTTGCGAACAAACTTCGACCGTTCCGGTCAAAAACGACGACGGCAAGAAGTTGATTCAGCGCGAAGTCGTCCGCACTGTAACAGCCGGAACAATCATCGAACCGCAGCTTCTAGACAGCAAATCTAATAATTATCTGGTTTCATTTTTCAGCGACGGACAACGCGCCGGAATTGCGTATGCCGACATTACGACGGGCGATTTTGCGGCGACTGAACTTGAAAACAAAGATGCTTTGAGCGAATTACAGCGACTTGCGCCCGCCGAAATTGTCATCGCCGAAACGCAGGAAACTTTTAGCAATCGTGATTTGCCGCAGTTTGTAACCAAAATAAATACGGAAATTTTTGCTTTTGAAAATGCCCGCAAAACCCTTTTTAAACATTTTCATACGAAAACTTTACAGCCTTTCGGTTTGGAAAATTCGCCGCTTGCGGTTTCGGCGGCGGGCGCGTTGATTTCATATCTGCAAATCACGCAAGGCAATTCGGCTGAACAATTAACCCGTTTGACAAGTTATGATTTCAGCGAGTTTATGCTGCTTGACGGTAATACTTTGCGGAGTTTAGAGATTTTTGAAAGTTCTTCCGGCGCGAGTCTTTTATCGGTTATTGACCGCACGCAAACGGCAATGGGCGGCAGGCTTTTGCGAAAATGGCTGCGTCAGCCGCTGCTTGATTGCGCGGAGATTTATCGCCGTCAGGAACATATTTCGTGGTTTGTCGAAAATTCGGAAGAACGCGAAAAAATCAGAGAAATCTTGTTGGATATGAAGGATTTGGAACGTCTTTCGAGCCGCGCCAAAGCAAATTATATTTCGGCTTATGAACTTCGCGCGTTTGGAAAAAGTCTTGAATTGATTCCGCTGATTAAAGAAATTTTGCGAAAAGATACGATTCGTTTTGGACAGATTTTGACGCATTTGCCGGAATGTTCTGAAACTAAAAAACTAATTGAAAACGGAATTTCGGCAGAATTGCCGTCGCGTTACAACGAGCAAACCGGAATTATTCGGACAGGTTTTTCAGAAGAATTGGACAAACTTCGTGAAACTTTGAAAAACGGCAAAGATTTTCTGGCGGAAATGGAAAAACGCGAGCGCGAAAAAACCGGAATTAAATCTTTGCGCGTCGGATTTAACAAGGTTTTCGGCTATTATATCGAAGTTACAAAGCCGAATCTGCATCTCGTTCCGGGCGATTATACGCGCAAACAAACTTTGATTCCGGCGGAAAGATACATCACGCTCGAATTGAAAGAACACGAATCTTTGGTCATTCACGCGCAGGAACGAGTTGAGGAACTCGAAAATAGTTTGTTTCGTCAAATTTGTTCGGAAGTCGGCAAAAAACGTCCCGAAATTTTGCTTGCTGCTTCGACAATTGCTTATCTCGACGCTATTTGTGCGCTTGCCGAAATTGCCGACACAAATAACTATTCGCGTCCGACAGTCAATGAAACTTCCCTTTTGCGAATAAAAAACGGACGGCACGCCGTCATTGAAAAACTTTTGATTGACACGGAATTTGTCGCCAACGATGCCGCGCTCGGCGGGAACGGCGCACCGCAAATTGTCTTGATAACCGGACCGAACGCTTCGGGAAAATCAACTTATCTGAGACAGATCGCATTAATCGTTTTGCTCGCGCAAATCGGCAGTTTTGTTCCCGCCGACGAAGCTGTTATCGGTATTTGCGACCGGATTTTCACGCGCATCGGACTTTATGACCGCATCGGCAGCGGCGAATCAACATTTATGACAGAGATGATTGAAACTGCTGAAATTCTTCATCACGCTTCGCCGAACAGTTTGATTTTGCTTGATGAATTAGGACGCGGAACTTCGACTTATGACGGTTTGGCGGTGGCGCGTTCGGTTTTGGAATATATTCACAATCATCCGAAATTAAAAACCCGCACACTTTTCGCCACACATTATCACGAACTCGCCGAACTCGAAGAGCTTTTGCCGCGACTTGAAAATTATTATTTTGTAATCGAAGAAAAAGACGCTAAACTTACATTCAAATATAAGATAGAAAAAGGCATTGCACTAAAAAGTTACGGCGTTTATGTTTCAAAACTCGCCGGTTTGCCGAAACCGGTTGTGCGCCGCGCCGAACAACTCTTGCTCGAATATGACAAAGAATCCGCTAAGTCGGCTGCAAAATCGCTTTTGCATAACCAAAGCGAATTAGAAAAAAGATTGTCTGAAATTGACACGGACGCGCTTTCGCCGGTTGAAGCGTTGATGCAACTTTATGAGTTGAAAAAATTATTGAAAGATAAACACGAACTTATTCGGGCGGCGAGTTGAAATTTACGATTTAATAAAATGAATTTTAAAAACTTCCAATTTAAAACATTTTTTTACAAACTCTACGAAAAGGCGTTTGAAGAAGATATTATGAGCAGCGCGGCGCAGGTGGCGTTTTATTTTTCTTTTGCGCTTTTTCCGTTGCTGCTTTTTCTGGTTACATTATTCGGCATAGTTTTAAGTTCCGCCGACGATTTACGCGGCGAACTTTTTTATTATTTGCGCCAAGTAATGCCTTATTCAGCCTACGAACTGGTGCGAACAACCATAACTGAAGTTACGGAAAACAGTTCGGGCGGAAAACTAACACTCGGTTTTTTTACTGCTCTGTGGTTTGCATCGGCGGGCGTTGACAGTATTCGCGTCGCGCTCAATTCGGTTTATAACTTGCGGGAAACGCGCGATTGGTGGAAGACAAAACTTCTTTCACTTTCGTTCACTTTGGTTATTGCAATTCTTGTTTCGGCGGCTTTGGCAGTAGTTTTTTACGGATGGAAATTCATTTCCGTCGCTTTTGCCGCGTTTTCACTTCCCATTCCCGCACATTTCTTTCTGGTTTTTATTCAATGGATTGCGGTTCTAATTTTACTGGTTATCATTTTCGGTCTGCTCTACAGTTATATACCGAACCATTCGCCCCGAAAATGGCATTGGATAACGCCCGGAACGATTGTCGGAATTATTTTGTGGTTAATTCTCTCCGGCGGTTTTCGGCTTTATCTTAATTATTTTAACAGCTACAACAAAACTTACGGTTCACTCGGCGCGGTCATTATTCTAATGTTGTGGCTTTTTTTGACATCTTTGGTCATTTTAATCGGCGGATTAATAAATAATATTTTCCACGAAATGAATCAATTGGAAGAAAATATCAAAAACAAGAAATTAACCAATGAAATCCGAACAAATAGGGAAGACACAACGGAAGTAATTACGCCTGAATCACACAAAAACAGTCAGATGGAAATAAAACAACCAAGATAAAAATAAGCGGCTTTAATTTTAGATCAAACTTTTTCACCTAAAAGTGTTTTCCGCTTCTCCAATTGTTTCCTGAACTTTTTGCTTCTCATAATCTGTCTGCAAAGTCTGTTCGGCAAATTCCCGGATTAATCCGATTTGTTCGCGGACAATTTGCAGACGTTCTTCTTTTTGCGTATTTTCGGCGACATAAGTTAATGCTTCGAGAAGCCGTTGAAAAATCGCCTGGTTTGCCTTTCCGTTTATGCGAATTTGATCAAAAGCCGTTTTGACAAATTCACAAAAACCATTGGCTTTGACCATTACGCAAATCTTTCCGTCTTTAATGCGAACGGGTTCGGGGAGTTCTTTGCCGGCAATTTCTCCGACGATGATACCGAGAAAGTCTATGCAGGTAATCGCCGTCGTCGTGTCGTTGATACCGGGCGAAAGAGCTTTGAGCGCGATGTCCACGATTTGTCTGATTCCGAATCCAATATCTTGTTCAATAGTGCGATAGCGGTTGATGCTGAACAAATTATTTATTTCCTCTTCGGTTTCTTCATTGATATTTTTTTCATAATTTTGCCCGTCGCCGGTCAGCGAAACGAGAGCCGCACCTTTGCCGACAAATTGCCCGATGCCGCGCTCCATCTTGACAATTAAGTCGTTTTCCTGCGCCCATTCGGTTAATTGATCGGTGTCAACATATTGAATATAACCGCTCGCCTGTGCCGGAATTTTACGCCAATTTTTATATGTTTCAATCATTTGCGCTTCAGTTTTTTCGGGTTTTTCAGCTGGTTTTCCCATCTCTTTCGGAAAAAGAGTTTCGACGGCTTCTTTGGTTTCGTCCACGATGCTACCGATAATATGCGAAATTTGCAGCGAAGTTGCGATGTGATGGATAAAATAAATCAAAACGACAATCCCGCCGATTGCCAGAATCAAACCGCCCATCACGGCTAAAGAAGGCACGAAAGTCAATTCGTCTGCGCCGCGAATCGTCCGCAAAACAATCAAACAATAAGCAAAAACGCTGACAAAATAACCGAGAACAAACTGGTTGATGCGGTCGCGCATAAAATTCCGCAAAATGCGTGGCGAGTATTGCGCCGAAGCCTGTGCCAAAGCCGCTAAAGTCATTGAAAAAACAAGGGCGGCAACCGTCAGCATCGAACTGGCAATCGCCGTCAGCATCCCGCGTGAACCATCTGCGCCGAGCCCGAAAAGTCGCGGATATTTCAGAAGCATTTCGCGGTCAACCAACGATTGTGCGTCAATTAAAATCAACGCTAAAACAATCGAACCGACGATCATCAAACCCGGCACAAACCACAGCGACGAGCGCAGGGCAAACCAAAAATTTCTTAGTTTCTGCATAATTTCGTTTAAAAATACTAAAGCCGAGCTTTTTTATACCGCAATATAATCAACTTTATCACGAACTTATGCTGATTATTCAAATTTCATCTCTGTTTTTTATTTTGATTTTCCGCCCGTGTTCTGCGCTGTATCCTCGACCGAAATCGCTGTTGGTGATGACTAAGAAATCTGACAACATTCGATTTTATTTGTTTAAGTTCATAAACTCATTTTTCCCTTCAACCAATGCCGGCATATCTTTGTCGGCATATTTCCAAAGTTCGAAAAACTTTTCGTATTCCGTTTTGTTTTTCAGAGCGCGGGCTTTTCCTATTTGGGCGAGCGAGTAAATTGATGAGAGAGGTGCTTCACCGCGATGATTGAGGATTTTGTCGAATTCGGCAATTGCTTGTTTCGGTTTGTTTAATTTTATGTAGGCGAGAGAGCGAATGTATTGCGGATAAAATTCACCGGCTTTTTCGTAGCGTTCGGCGATTTCGAGTTCTTCGACGGCGGTTTTGGCTTTGCCGTTTTGCAGTTCGACGGCGGCGCGAATCGTCGGAATCCAGAGTTCGTTGAGCAGAGTATCTTTCGGACGCTCGGTTTTTAATTCATCAATCAGCGAACCCGCTCCCGCAGACATTCCTCCGGCGGCAAGTGCTAAAGCGACTTTTGCCCTGACAATATTGCCGCGTGCGAGTTTTAAGGCGTTGTTGGTATGTGTTTTTAAAACCGCTTTGATCTGAATTTCCGCGTCCGACGGCAAACCCGCGCCGGCACTCCAGAAGGCGATTCACAAGGCTTGTTCGGCGGCGTAAAGTGCGGCAACTTCGGGAGCATCGCCGCGCGCGGCAAGGTCAATCGCCCGTCTCGAAAAATCCTGCGCTTTGCGCCACTGCCTTTGAAAAGCCGCCGCGCCGGTTTGCATACCCATCGCGCGGTATTCATCTTTATTTCCGCCAAACCACGCCAGATTTTCGCTCATCGCCGCCTGATCGTTTTCGACGAAGGCGACGGTAAAAAGAAATTCGTGGAATGGCTCACCGTCAAAATAGGGCAAACGCATTAAAAATGTAAGAAGCGAGAAAAGTGTGTAAAACTTGAACTTATTCTATTTTGGGATGAGGAGAGAGATTGAAACAATTAAAAACAAAGACGTTATTTGAAAGTGTCGGGAAAATAAAAGACCC
>JBBPXX010000110.1:0-15562 GCA_038200505.1 Pyrinomonadales bacterium
CTCAACCGACGGAATGACCGCAGACTGGGCGCGTCTGCCGCACGAGTTTCTCGCCAAAGTTTCATCGAGAATTACGTCGGAAATTCGCGGCATAAATCGCGTCGTCTATGACATTTCATCAAAACCGCCAAGCACGATTGAATGGGAATGAGAAAAAATTAGAAATTTTGTCTGTCTGCAAAGTTGAATAGTTCTTCAAAGTGTTTTTGAGCGAATTCGATTTCGCAGTCATTTCCAGCAAGTTCGAGAGTTAAGACACAATTATCTATGTCGCTTTCCAAGATTATTGATGTCATTTCATCTTTGTTCGAGTTCGCGTGTTTATACATCTCCGAACAATTCGGACAACAACAAAGATAATTGGCTACGTTATCCTTATTGGTTTTCTCAATAATTTTTGTAGCAATAAAATACCATTCACCATCGTATGTTTGAAAAGGCATTTCTTCTTGGCAGATTTGGCAATTCACTATTTGAAGTTCATTTGTATATTGAGGTTTAAGAAAATTTCTGGCTTTAATTTTCGTTTCCGCATACTCTTCAACCTTCGAGGTTCGATTACTTGATACAGTTCGATTACGATCTTTAAAGTTCAAGTCTATATCTTCAAAATCATAATCGTTAGATACTCCAATTTGATTACGATTTAAAGCAGATTTTCTTTTAGCCGATCTTTCTGCTTTTGCCCTTTTCTCTCGTTTATATTCTTCAAATTCTATTTTTTCTTTTTTGAACTGTTCAATATCGCTTAAATCAATACCGAGTTCTTCTGCCGCTTTTTCCTTTTTCAGTCTATTTTCTTTTGTTTTAACGTCAGTAAGTTTTTTCTTTTCTTCTTCAAAAAATTCACGATTCAATAAGCCAATTGCATCAAGCCAGCCATTGCGATTATCAATAATAAGATAATCCGGTAATTGCTCTCGGTATATTTCGTTCGGTTTATGAAATTCACCATTTTCATCAGGAATCCAAGCATAGTCTGTCAATGTGCAGACTAGTGTTGATTTATCTTTTCTTAATGCAGCACTATCGTTGGGCGAATATCTAGCTTCTAAACATTCAGATTTGGCATTTGCAAGAATATTCCAAATTAAAGTAGAGGCTTCTACATTTTGAATTGAAATTATTGATACAAGATTTTCAATTGTGAAATCAGAACTCATTTCATAGTATGTTTTACGAGTATTTCCGAACAAGCAAGAAATATGGGATGGATGGCAACTAATAATCTCAACTTTATGCTTTACACCTACGGAGTTTAGAAATTCTATGAATCTTTTCTTATTTTTTATTCTTTCATATCCATTCCATAAACCAAACTTTTTAGTTACTGATTTGATAGATGAAAGTCCAGTTTTCTTAAATGGTTCATCCAAATAAATTTGAGAAGGTTTTGAGTAATACTCCTTAGATTTATCTTCGTTTTCAGTTCTCAAAATATGGAAATCTGTGAAAACTTTAAATTCTTGAGAATTTTCAATCAGAAATTCAACAAACTTTTCAATATGTTGAATGTTTTGTTCCTCCGTTACATTTAATTCATCGTTGTAATGTTTTTTGAGAATTTGAATTATTTCTTGTTTTTCATCAAATGTTTTTACTCCAACTGCTTCTAAAAACAATTTAGCATTTTGTTTTTCATCTTCGGCAACTTCATAGGTATTTGCTTTAACAATACTAAGTTCCTTTGATTCTTTGACAAAACCATTCTCAAAATAACAACCTTCCCCTTTTGTATGTTTGCCGTTTTGAAGCCGAACAATAAAAGCGTTTATTATTCTATTTTCTTTATCCCAATAATATTGCGGTTTTTTAAAGTGTTCTTTGTTTGCTTCTATCCCTTTTGCAAGTAGCGAATAAAAACTTTGCATTTCTTCATCAGAAAGTTTTGACAAGTATTCTTCTGCATCTTCTTCACATGAAAAAGTAAAAGCTACTTTATCGAATATTTCTTTTAACGAAACTTCTCGAATGTTTAAAGTTTCTAAGAAACTAAAAGCACGAGAACCGCGTTCAGCATTTGTTGCCCAATCGAGACTACTATTTATGGCTTCGTCATCAATTATATAACTTAAAATTGTGTCGTTATTTACTACATTTTTTATTTCATTTGTTGCTTGGAGCAATTTTGATGCGGGCAAATAGTCCTCTTTCCAAGTTGGCGTAAAAGATTCATTTTGAAGAGTTTCGATAATTTTTTCTCTAA
Organism: Pyrinomonadales bacterium; assembly: GCA_038200505.1. GTDB lineage: Bacteria > Acidobacteriota > Blastocatellia > Pyrinomonadales > Pyrinomonadaceae. The sequence goes on from JBBPXX010000110.1 coordinate 2,207, forward strand.
AAGGATTGTAGAAAGCTGAAAGAACATCCTTATTATTCGGCAGTATTGAAAGAAAATTTTTATCGAGCATTCCGAGGTTTTTAATTTGCGGAAGTGATTCAATTAAGAGTTGAACTAACAAATCTCGCAAGTCATTATTTTCTTCTTTGTTTTGAATAGAATCTCTCGCAACCGTTGCCGCAAAAGGTGCGTGAATAAAAAACTTCAAATTTGAAATTTCTTTTTCCGCAACGAAAAAAATTGACACATCACCTTTTTCTATCTTTCTATCAAATTTAAAGTCGTCTTTTTCTTTAATAAGTTTGAATGCAATTGCAATGTAAAGTCCTTCTTTGCCGGAAACTTCCTTCTTAAAAAGTAACCAGTTTGATTTATTTAAATTCTTATCAATCTCAAAAAAATTGTCTTTCGATTTTGACCGCCTAATGAAACCTGTTTCTTTACTTTCATCTGAAATTTCCCAACTGATTTCTTCAATATTTTGCAAAAATAGAATTGTATTTTCAGGCAAAGATAAGAGAGTTTCTTTAACTTCCAAAAAGGCTTTACCTTTGCTTTTCTCTTTGTGGTTGAAAGGAAACCAGAAAAAAGTAGAATTATTGTTACCGTTGATAAATTGTGGAAGTTGCTCAATGGATTTTGGACAAACTAAATCGTGAATTTCAAACGAGAATTTGCTTGAGTAAATTCTTGGAGTGTCGGTATAACTAAAAATAGATTTGAAGCCAACGCCAAATTTCCCGATTTGATTAAAATCCCCAATCTTTGTGCTTACGCCGATACTTGTGATTGATTCGATGTCATCTTCTGAAAATTGTCTTCTACCGTTATGCAAAAAACTTAAACCTTCTTGATTAAGAACAAACTTAACCTTGGTTGCTTGTGCATCTTCTGCATTTTGAAGAAGTTCGTAAATAAAATGCGCGTTGTCAGGATAAAGTTCAGTTAAGAGATTTCTTATTCCGTCTTCAAAACCGTTTTCGCGGTTTGCTTTAATCCAATTTAATCGTTTTTCTCTCAGGTTTTCTATGAAGTTCATAAGTTTTCAAAGTCAAATTATTTTAGGGAAAATTATAAATTTAATCGCGTATTAAATCAAAGTTTCAAATCTTTTCAAAACTTGTTAAATTCTTGAATCTAACAATTCAATTATAAATTCAACATTGTGCTTGAAAAGTTTTTCATTCCAAGCAAAAATAGCATTATGACCGAAGAAAAAGCAATTTTGGCGCAGATTCAGCAACTTCCCGAACAATTGAAACAGGAAGTTTTGCATTACGCCGAATTTCTGCAAAAGAAATACGCCGCGCAGAATCGGAAAAATGTAAATTGAAAAGCCGATTGTAAAAATCTTCAAAGTAGAGTTTTTAATTTCTTCAAAACTTCTTCAATCATCGAATCAGACAATTTAGCGATAAATGCGACTTTTCGCGTTCGCCAATCGAGACTTTTGAGTTGGTCGGCGAGAATTACGCCTGTTACTTTTTTGTTTTTCGGAATTACCACTTCAAACGGATAGCCTTTTGTTTGATTTGTGATCGGGCAAAATAAAGCCAAACCGACTTTTTGGTTATAGCTTGACGGTGAGATGACGACGGCAGGACGGCGACCTGATTGTTCGTGTCCGCTTTGCGAGTTGAAATCGAGCCAAACGGCATCGCCGCGTTCGGGAACGTATGCCATCTATAAATTCTCCCTGCCTTCCGCTTTGCCGAAATCAATTTCCGAGTGCAGATTTTCTTTTGTAACGCCTTCGAGAAGTTCATCAAGAGTTATCTCTTTTTTGATCGGTTTCAGATTGATTTGACCATTTTCGACTGTTAGTTCAACCGTCGAATTTTGCGATATATTTGTTTCAACCGCAAAAGATTTCGGAATCCGCAACGCCAAACTGTTGCCCCATTTTTGAATTTGAACTTTCACATTTTTTAACCTCCCGATGTTTCTACATTGAATATACATCGCAAGTCTGCGATTTACAAATATCGCATCAAACGATTGCAATTTACAAAGTATCATTTTTGATCTTTCAGTTCACGCAGTTTCTTTTGAAGCGGTGAATTTTTGTTTTGGGCGGCGAGTTTATTTACTTCGTTCAGACGCTGCAAAATTCGCTTTCGAGTTCTTCCCGGTGCGTATAATAATATGAAAGCGCGGCGTGAATTTGCGCCATTGAAAGGTGCGGATGCTGAAAATGGATTTCTTCGGGACTCGAACCGTGAGCGAGTTTGTCCAGCGCGACCTCGATAACTTTTACTTTCGTGTCGGCTATCCAAGCAACTTGATTTCCATCAATCTCGATGTAATTTTCAAGAACTGCGATCATAATTTTTAATTTTATCTCAAATATATTTAAAACTATTTATTGATAATTTTTCCAAAATTTACTAATCCAACAAAGTTTCGTCAAGAATAAAATCCGAAATTTGCGGCATAAATCGCGTCGTTTATGACATTTCATCAAAACCGCCAAGCACGATTGAGTGGAAATGATTCGAAAATTCGTTCAATAATTTATCTTTACAATCTGTATTTAATCTGTATATTATCAATATGGAGTTTGAATGGGATGAAAACAAAAATCTCGCCAATATTAAAGACCACGAAGGCATTTCATTTGAAGATGCGACCGAAGTTTTTAATGATATTTGGGCGATTGATGAATATGATTCGGAACATTCGACTGCCGATGAAAAAGGATTTACTATCATCGGCTTGGCTGACACAAGGCTTTTGCGCGTAACTTATGCTGTAATTTCCGAAAGAACGGATGAAGAAGTTTTCCGCATAATTTCAGTTCGCAAAGCGCAGTCGAAAGATAAGGAAAATTATGAAAAAGCGAGAAATATCTATGACCGATAAAAAATTTGAAGTCGAATATACGGAGGCGGATATTCAGGAAATGCGCGAAAACGGATATTCCGAAAACGAGTTGCCGAGCGTCGGAAAACACACTTTTCGCCGTGCGCGCCATATCGTTCCGCGCAAAGAACAAAAACTAAAAGTTACGATAATGCTCGACGCGGACGTTGTGGATTTTTACAAGGAACAAGCCGCCGAAGCGGGCAATTTGCCATATCAAACTCAAATCAACCGCCAACTTCGCAAAGCGATGGAAAAAACTAAAAACCCGAACAGCCAAGTCGTAACAATGGAGATGCTGGAAAATCCGACGTTTCTTTCAGAATTAGCAATCAGACTGAAAAAGGCGGCTTGAGGTTAGCGGTATAAATTTTTGAAAAACGATTTCATCGAATCGCCCGCGAAATTTCATCATAACCGCCAAGCACAATTGAATGGAAATATATTAAAATTTAATTTATCGAATCCTGTATTGTAAATTAATCGGAGAATTTGCATATTAAATCTGGAGAGTAGTAATAATGGAACAAAAATACATAAAACTTTACGACGAATACACGCATTCAAACGATATGAACCGCCGCGATTTTGTTGACCGATTGATAAAATTGGCGGGCAGTTCGGCATTGGCTTTGGCGTTGCTGCCGAGTCTTGAAAATAATCAAACGAAGGCGCAGACTGTTCCGAAAGACGATAAAACTCTCGAAACAAAATATATCGAATATCAAGGCGCAAGCGGGAAAGTTCGCGGTTATCTGGCGATGCCGAAAAAAATCAAAGGGAAAATTCCCGCCGTCGTTATCATTCACGAAAATAAAGGCTTACAGCCGCACATTGAAGATGTCGCCCGACGCGCCGCGCTGGCGGGTTTTATCGCACTCGCGCCCGATGCGCTTTCGCCTTTGGGAAACACTCCCGCCGATGCGGACAAAGCGCGTGAATTGATCGGCAAACTCGATTATCCGAAAACCATCGCAGATTTCGTTGCGGCGGTTGATTATTTAAAAAATTACAAAAATTCAAACGGAAACGTCGGCTGTGTCGGCTTTTGCTGGGGCGGTTCGATGGCAAACCAGCTTGCCGTCAATGCTCCAAATTTAAAAGCGGCGGTTGCATTCTATGGCGGTCAGCCGAAAGCGGAAGACGTGGCGAAAATCAAAGCCGCCGTGCAGCTTCATTACGCGGGTTTGGACGAAAGAATTGATGCGGGAATTCCCGCTTACGAAGCGGCTTTGAAGAAAAATAATGTCGAATACGAATTGTATATGTATGAAGGCGTAAATCACGCCTTTCACAACGATACGAACGAAGCGCGTTACAATGCCGAAGCCGCCAAACTCGCGTGGCAGCGGACGATAAAGTTTTTAGAAGAACATTTGTCGGGAAAGAAAACAGACAAAAAAGCACGTTAATAAGAAAATTAAAAACTTGCCACAAAAGGCACAAAAAACACAAAATAAATATTTTTGAGAATTTTGCGCCTTTTGTGGTAATTATCTTATCCAAACGTCCTATTGTTCTGTAATAAAAAACTAAATGAGTTTTCTGAAAAATTTGGCGGTTGACATCACGCCGCTTAAAATTTCGAGAGATTATCGGTTGCTCTTTTTCGGGCAGCTGATTTCCTTTTTCGGCTCGATGATGACGTTTGTCGTCATTCCCGTGCAGATGTATCAACTGACCGAATCGAATTTTATGGTCGGGATGCTTTACGCGGCGGAATTTGTGCCGATGCTGTTTTTGTCGTTTGTCGGCGGTGCATTGGCGGACGCGGTTGATCGTCGAATGATGCTTCGCGCCACGGAAATCGGACAGACTTTTGTTACCGCAATTTTACTGATAAACGCGCTTTTGCCGAATCCGCGGATTTGGGTTTTGTTTGTCGGAGTCGCCATTCACGCCGGACTAGCAGGTTTGCAAAGACCTTCTTACGAAGCGTTGATTCAACAAATTATGCCGTCGGAATTGATGTCGGCGGTTTCGGCTCTCAATTCGATTCGTTTCAGCATCGGTTTTATCGTCAGTCCGGCGATTGCGGGCGTGATTATCATTCAGTTCGGCGCGAAAATCGCTTATGCCATTGATTTTGTAACCTTCGCCGCATCGCTCGCCGCCGTTTGGATGATTTCGACAATTCCGCCGATGGACGATGCTGAAAAACCTAGTTTGCGTTCGATCATTCAAGGTTTCAAATATGCTTGGAGCAGACAAGAACTGCTCGGAACATACATTATTGATATTAATGTGATGTTTTTTGCGATGCCAATGGCGTTGTTTCCCGCGCTTGCCGCGAAATTCGGCGAAAGTTCCGTCGGATTGTTTTATTCGGCGACGGGTTTGGGACCGTTGATTGCGAGTTTGACATCCGGCTGGACAAAAAACGTCCATCGGCACGGGCTTTTCGTGTTATTAGCCGCCGGACTTTGGGGCGTATTCATTATATTTTTCGGTCTTTCCGACGGTCTTTGGATTTCACTGACATTTTTGGTTTTCGCCTTTGCCTTCGATATGATCAGCGGAATTTTTCGCGGCACAATTTGGAATCAAACGATTCCGCGCCGACTTCGCGGCAGACTCGCAAGTTTGGAAATGATAAGCTATCTGACGGGACCGATGCTCGGAAATGCCAAAGCCGGAGTTCTCGCAAGTTATTTCGGTGTAAAATTTGCAATAATTTCCGGCGGTATTTTAAGCGTTGTCGGCACAATCGTTTTGGCATTTTTTCTGCCGAAATTTTTGTCTTATGACGGGCGCGAAGGTGTTAGACTGAAGGAAATTGAAGACGCGAAAACAAAAATTGAATTAAGTAATCATTGATTATCAGGAAAATTATTTATGGCTATTTTGAAAAAGCGGCAAATCGAGATTTTGTCGCAGTTAAATGAACAGGAATTGGCGGAATATGTGGCGACGCTGCCGATAAAACAGGATGAATTGGAAGAATTGTTTTTCTATATTCGTTCCCGCTTCAAAACGCAGCTTTGCGACCACACATCGAAATTTACGATGCAGTATTTGATAGACAACCGTTTGCCGTTTCCGAAAATTATCGCGTGGCTCAACGAAAACGGCGGTTACTGCGACTGCAAAGTTTTAGAAAACATCGAAACCGAATGGAACAAAGCGTTCGGTGAAAGTGATGAAAAGAATTTATAGAGACAACAGGCTTTACAGGATAGTATTTTTAGTCGTGTATCAGATTTTTTTCTGAATCACTTTTTCCGGTTTTTACTTCAGAATAACTGATAGCAAATATCTGAAACCTGATAATTGTCAGCGTGTTTTAGTTGTTCGCTGTCAACTATCGGTTTTTAGATATTCCGAACAGTTTCCTTTAATCGGCATAAATTTTGAAACATCACCAAGTTTTTCGGCAATTTTCGATTTCATTAGCGTAGAGGATATGGTTAAATCAAGGAAAAAATATGATTATTACAACAGGAAATGAAGTTGCGGGACACGAAATTGAAGAATATTTAGGAATTGTGCGCGGAATTGTCGTGCGGGCGACGGGCATCGGGCGCGGAATTGTCGGCGGTTTGAAGTCAATTGTCGGCGGCAACATCGAAGAATTTACGCACGTTTGCGAAAACGCGCGGCTTGAAGCGTTCAACAGAATGGCGCAGCACGCCAACGCTATCGGCGCGGACGCGATTATCGGAATGCGTTACGACGCGACGGAATTTTCGCAAAGTTCAACCGAAGTTTTGGCTTACGGCACAGCGGTTCGTCTGTCGGGAAAATAGTTTTAATTAAAACTATTAAGGATTGCCACAAAAAGCACAAAAAACACAAGATAATTTTTTGAGAATTTTGCGTTCTTTGTGGCAATTTTAACCAAAGAATGAAAGTTGAATTACACTTTTGCAACGTCGTTGTTATTGTTGACGAACTTACTTTTGTATAGTTCGATGGCTTCGTTGACGATTTCAAAGGCTTTTTCGCGCCCTAAAAATTCTTCGACGACGACTTCCTTGTGTTCGAGATTTTTGTAATCTTCAAAGAATGCCCGCATTTCAACTGTCGAATGCGGCGGAAGTTCGGAAATATCGTTGCGGTAACTGACGGAAATATCGTTGGCGGCGACGGCGATGATTTTGTCGTCAATCTCGCCGGAATCAACCATTCGCATCACGCCGATAACTTTTGCATCCAATAAACATCGCACCGGAAGCGGAATCGAGCTGAAAACCAAAATATCCAAAGGGTCATTATCATCACAGTAAGTTTGCGGAATAAATCCGTAATTCGCCGGGTAGTGAACCGACGAATAAAGAACGCGGTCGAGTTTTATCAAACCGGTTTCTTTGTCCAATTCAAACTTTCCTTTGCTTCCTTTCGGAATTTCAATCAGTGCATTTACAATTTCAGGCGCGTTTTCGCCATATTTTACGTCGTGCCAAGGATTCATTATGTTTTTGTTTTGTCAGTATTGATAAATTTCATCGCGTTGATGCAATCAACACAATGATTATTATGACGAATAGGATTAAAATTGACAAACAGCCGATTTTCAGCCAACTGTAAGCTCGTTCGCCCTGAACTTCGCCGGTTCTGCCGTTGACGACGATTTGAAAAACTTTGTTGTTATAGCGATATGCGCCCACGTAAACGGGCAAAAGCAAGTGTTTGAAAGTGATATTTGAGTAATCGGTATCAATATCGCCGACTTGCTGTTCGTCGCCGCCGATGTCGTGGCGCACGTCGTTGTAAATAACTCCGGCGGCAGACTGTTTGAATAATTCAAAACCTTCTTCGAGCGTTACCTGATAAGTCTGCGCTTTGTGTCCGGCGAGATATGCCGGTTCATACGGCACGAGTTCGCCGAATTCCCAGTTTAGTTTTTTAACATAATCCGGCAAAAGCGATTTGATGGCGGGAATATAAAGATCGTCGAAATGTCGGCTGACTGCGCCCGAAGCTCCGTACCAATTTGTATATCGCACTTGCCGCGATTTTCGCTCACCGTTTTCTTCGTAATATTCCGTTTGATAATAATATTCGCCGCGCTGTCCGGTGTAACGGCTGTAAGTGTCGGCATCAAATGTCCATTACGGAATATAAACGCTGCCGACTTTATCGGGCTGCGCGAGAATTTTTAGATTATTCGGTGCAAACCAACGCGAATTTATCCAACTTTTGAGCGCGGACGAAGCGATTTGCGAGGTAACGGAAAAAGGAAGAATTCCTTCGGGCGCGACGAGCGGATCGGCGGATTTCGGTTGGGCGATGATTTTTCCGCCGCAAAAATCACAGCTTCGCGCCACCTCCGGCGGCACGAAAATTACGGTTGCGCCGCACGTTTCACACGAAACCTGCATCGCATTTTCCGCCATCGGCTGCAATCTTTCGGAATCAGGACGCAGAAAACTCAGATAATCACGCTCGACAATTTCGCCGGTTTTCTCAATCGTTTTTGTAAAACTGCAATACGGGTAGGTTAATTGACCGTTGCGCGGATCAAAAACCATATTCGCGCCGCACTGTTCGCACAAAAAACGATTGATATTTTCTTTGGCAATTTGCGGATTTTCCTGCATAGAAAGTAACGCAGTCGTCCCGACTGCCGTCGGGAGTGCGTCCCGCGCTCCCGACTTCTTATTAGCCAGATTTTTACTTTAGATGAAAATTCAAAAACATCAACGTGCAGAAGCGGGACGCATCTGCGACAGCAGTCGGGACGACTGCGTTACTTATTTCTTTTTGCCCAATTCGACGGCACGTTGATAAGCCGCGTAAATCGCTTTTGACAAAACGGTTCGCAAACTTCCTTTTTCCATCTGATAAATCGCGGCGGCGGAAGTTCCGCCGGGGGATGTAACCATATTTCGCAATTCCGCCGGATGTTTGCCGGATTCCATCGCAAACAAAACCGAGCCGAGAATCGTCTGCTGAACGAGTTCCTGCGAAACGTGGCGCGAAAATCCGAGATGAACGCCCGCGTCGGTCATCGCTTCCATAAACGTAAAAATATACGTCGGACCCGTCGCACTCAGCGAAGTCGCCATATCAATCATATTCTCCGTTTCGACAAAAATCTCCTTGCCGAGCGCGGTCAGCATTTCCTTGACCTGCGCCCGATGATTTTCGTCAACTTCATCCGTGCAAGTCCACGCCGTCATTCCTTGCCCGATTTGCGAAGGCGTGTTCGGCATTGCGCGAACAACCAGTTGGTTATCGAGCGTTTCGGAAATAATCTCAATCGTTGCGCCCGCGATGATCGAAATAACGAGTTGTTCCGGCAAAACGACATTTTTAAGTTCAGCCAAAATGCCTTTAATGCGTTGCGGTTTGACGCAAAACACGACAATAGATTCGACATCTCTGACGGATTTGACAGCATCGGCGTTGTGTTCAAACGTCTGAATTTTATACTTGTTCTCAAGTTCGGCGCGTCTTTCCGGGCGCGGATGCGAACCGACAATCTGCGCGGGCGCGACCAATTCCATTCGCAAAAGTCCCGCAATGATTGATTCCGCCATCACGCCGCAGCCGATAAAGGCGAGTTTTGTATCTTTTAGCAAATTATTTTTCATTTGAATTGTCAGAACCGCCTGCGTAAGCGGGCGGAGTCAAGTTTCAAAGTCCGATGTCCAAAGACCACGTTTAACCACCCGCTTACGCAGGTGGTTCTGACTTATTCATAACTTAAAGCCTCGACCGCATCGAGCCGCGCGGCGCGAAGTGCCGGATAAAGTGCGCCGAGTGCGCCGCCGATCAGTCCGATGACGAACACGAGCGTCAAAACCAAAGGACTCAATTCCACCGTCAAAGTCGTTACGCGGGTTAAAACAAACCGCACGATAACGGTCAAAATAATTCCGCTGATAATTCCGAGAAAACTCAATAAAAGTGCTTCCTGCGCGATAATCCAAGCGATTTTCGGATTGCTCATTCCGAGCGATTTCATAATGCCGATCTGCCGCGTTCTTTCCGTAACAGTTGTGTACATCGTCAGCAAAATGACGAGTGCGCTGATGACCGCCGCAACACCGATAATCACGTTGAGAAACACGCCGAGCGCAGGAATGCTTGATAAATAAAGTTCTTCCAAATCCTTTGTTAAAATAACGTGATTGTCGGGAAATTTGTTGTGAATGCTTTCGCCAACCTGTTCGGGCGTGAAACCGTCTTTGACTTTGACTAGAAATGCCGTAACTTTGCCTTCGCCGCCGAGTTGTTTCTGCATTGTCGCCAACGAAATTTTGACACGCGCACCGGCTGCCGGTTCGTAAGTTCCGACTATTTTGAAATTGCGTTCGTAAAGATCGAGATTGTCGCCGACCTTTATGCTTTTTTGCCGCTGCCAACCCGTATCAATAATCGCTTCGTCGCTGTTTTCCGCAAATTTGCGACCTTCGATAATTTTCAATCCGGCGACATCGGCGTATTGATCGAAAATTACGCCGTCAATCAAGCGGCTGCCGGTGTTGCTGTCGTCCACTGAAACGCTGTTTTGCCCAATCAGAACGACGGTTTTCACGCCTTCGATTTTTTCCAGTTCCTGACCTGTTTCAATCGGAATGCGAAAAGATTCCGAACCGCTCAACCCGATTGCGCCGGGCGCGTGAAAAAGAATCTCCGCGCCGACATTCGCTTCACGAGCGGCGCGTTCACGCATCGAACCGTTTGCCAGACCGATGGTAAAAACGATCAGCAAAACGCCGACGGCAATGCCCAGAATACTGACAACCGTTCGCGCCGGACGATGAAGCATATTTGAAAAAACGAGATTATCCATAATCAAACTTCAAAGTTTAATGTTCAAAGCCGGAAGTTTCAAGTTAGCCATTGTCGTTTAATCATTCGTTCACTAAATCAAAAAATCCATGACGAATTTTTCAAGCGGAATAATACAATTTTGGATTGTGATTCTTGTGGTTAATAAATATGCTTAATTATCAAGCGGACTTCTGACAAACGATTTTTTTTTGAGAACGTGCGTATAAATTTGAGTTGTCCGTACGTCTTTGTGTCTTAATAATTCTTGAACCTTGCGAATGTCGTAATGATTTTCGAGGAGATGTGTCGCAAAACTGTGGCGAAATGTGTGGCAACTCGCGTGTTTATTAATGCCGAGTTTTTTAACGGCTTTTTTAACGGCTTGCTGAATCGTGCTTTCGGCAGTGTGATGGCGGCGCAATTTGCCGTCTTCGCGGCTCGGAGAAATTTTTGTTGAGGGAAAAACATATTGCCACGCAAATCTTTTGTCTTCGTCGGGATATTTTCGGGCAAGTGCGTAAGGAAGCCGAACTTCGCCGAAACCTTTTGCTAAGTCTTGATTATGTAGTCTTTTGGTTCGTTCGATATTAAGCTGTAAAGTGGTTACTAAAGAAATCGGCAGCATCGTTACACGGTCTTTTTCGCCTTTGCCGTCGCGCACCGTAATCATCATCATTTCAAAATCAATGTCCTTGACGCGCAGACGCAAAACCTCTGTCAAGCGCATTCCGCTTCCGTAAAGCAAACTGACAATCAAGTGCGGTGTGCCTTCCAGTTCGGCAATAATTGATTTGGCTTCGTTCGGTGTAAAAACGGCAGGCAGACGTTGCGGTTTTTTGGCGCGTAAAACTCCGTCAATAATTGGTAACTCAATTTGCAAAACCTGTTTGTAAAGAAACAAAATCGCATTAAAAGCGACGTTTTGGGTTGAGACAGCGACATTTTTTTTAACTGCCAAATACGTCAGATAGTCCCGAATCTCGTCCACGCCCATTTCTTTCGGATGTTTTTTATCGTGAAACAAAATAAACTCTCGAATATATGAAATATATGCCCGTTCGGTTTTATAGCTCAGATGTTTCATTCGCATCAAATTTCGGACTTGATCAAGCAGTTTCGGTTTTTCCATAATTATAATTGTTACCTCAAATGGGCTTGATAATACACGCAAGCTGCATTATTATCAATGCTAAACAAATTGGGAGCGACGGCATAAAAAGTTGCTTTCAATGACAAAATAAATCTAATGTCAGTGATAACACACAAAATAATGAGTATTATCAACACTCGTTGGAGTTAATCATTAGTTCTGTGCTTTCAGTTTGCGCCGTCGTTAAACCATTTTGAATTTACCTGAAAGATTATTTATGAAAAAATCTATTCTTGCTTTTGTGTTCCTGTTGCTCTTACTGCCGATTTTGTCGTTTGCTCAAACATCTGATGCGAAGGAATCGCTGCGCGGCTTGAGTGGTGTTTTCGTGAGCGTTCTTCCGATTGCGAAAGATGCTGAAGCTAGTGGTCTTTCCGCAGATCAACTACAAAAGATTGTTGAGTCGGAACTAAGAAAAGCGGGAGTCCCTATTTTATCCGAAGCTAAGTTGGGCGAGGAATATGCTAATCTTGTAATTGTTATTGACACAATCAAGCATCCACAGGGTGTTTATCTTTTTACGGTCAATGCGTCCGTAGTTCAAGCAGTGCAGATTTCGCGTCCGCGAGGAAAAGGTGTTTTTCCTGCCGAAACTTACAGTAAGCGAGCTTTGGGGCTTACTACTCCGAATCGAATGGATGTAATTAACGAACCTTTAAAAGAAAAGATTAGAGAGTTCATTGAAGATTATTTGGCGGTTAATCCTAAGCGGTAAAAAGCGAAAGAAAAATTCGTGGTGTAAATCAAAGCCGCACAGAACAAATCATTGGACGCGAGGCAAAAACAGCTTCTCTTTAAAATCTTTTTCGGTTAAATTGGAGTTGCGCGAATTCGGTTTTTGCCCGCGTCAATTCAATCGTTATGCCCCTGTTCTTTGAAATCGGAATTGACTTTTAGTATGACTAATAGTATTACTTTATTATGAGCGTCGCAAAAGTTACAATTTCCATCGAATCGAATCTTCTGAAAAAAGTTGACCGTCTTGTCAAAGAGCGCATTTTCTCTAATCGAAGCCAAGCCGTTCAATCGGCTGTCGAAGAAAAAGTTTCACGCCTCGATAATAATCGCCTTGAACGTGAATGCGCCAAACTAAACAAAACTGAAGAACAGAATTTAGCCGATTTAGGCTTGGCTGGCGAGGTCGAAGAATGGCTCGAATACTAAGAGGCGACATCGTTTGGGCAAGTCTCAATCCGACGCTCGGACACGAACAATCAGGTTCGCGTCCCATTATGGTCTTGAGTGCAGATATTTTTAATGCTCGTTCGGGAACGGTTATTGCCGTTGTGCTAACCAGCCAGCAGCCGAGCGCGGGTTTTCCGTTGACGTTCGAGTTGTCTGACGCGAAACTGCCGAAAAAATCGTGGGCGAAAATCAGTCAGATTCGGACGCTTTCGACTCAGCGACTTGGCAAGAAAATCGGCACGGCATCAAACGAAGAATTAGAAACAATTATTGAAGGATTGAACGAAATCATCGGCGGGGCATAACAAATCAGCTATGAAAGAAGCAGTCAAGCGGACACTGGTATTATCCCGCCAATTTCCGCTGTCTGCGGCGGGTTTTGTTACCCTTCGCCGGATGGCGTTATTCCCGCTTTTGCTAATCTCTTCGCTTCGTCC
>JBBPXX010000111.1:0-68459 GCA_038200505.1 Pyrinomonadales bacterium
ATTCGGAAGCCGCCCGGGATTTTCTCGAAGAGTTAGGCGGAAGAAACCCGGCAGCCAAGAAAATCCGGGTATTTATTGATAATGCGAGCTATTTCAAGAAGTTGGAAAAGGATAATTTAATCAAAGATAAAAGAATCGAAATCGTCCGGCTGCCGACATATGCGCCGAATTTGAACGCGCATCGAGCGATTATGGCAGTTTCTCAAGAAAAAAGTATTAAATTTTTGCATTCCATTTTCTAACGGGTATAGTATAAAGTTTCTGCATACAAAAGAATAAATTTTTAATTCAAATGAAATTCCAGTTTTGAGATTTTCGGGAATTTTGCTAAGATTTTAGATTCTAAAAGGCAATGTTTTTTTTGCCTTTTTTAATGAGTATTTACAGCGTTTGAGTGTTTTTAAGAGTGTTTGATAAATAAATTTTCCGCGCGGCAGAGCCGCGAGGTATTGAATCGGAATTTTTTATTTTCCTTATTTCCGTAGCAGAGCTACGGGGAATTAAACCTATAAGGAACGATTAAAACAAAAAGCAATAAACGCCGCAAATGCTTATAAACAAAAGATTTTGCCATCCTAGCTCAGCTGATAGAGCATTCGATTCGTAATCGAAAGGTCGTGGGTTTGAATCCCATGGATGGCTCCAATATTTTTAATAAATTACAAAATATAAAGGGCAATTTAACTGATTGCCCTTTATATTTCTCTCCGTTTTTCTTTAAGCCGATTAATTCCTCAAGATTTTTTCCGGCAGCAAACTCTTTTATCCAAACAGAATTCGTTCACTTATTTAAAATTTATGTCTTCAAAATTTTTCACAAACGAATCCGAAAATAGTGTTTTTGATAAGTTCAAAGGAATTATCGAGAATATGAATAATCTCTACGCGCTGCACGCCGCCGTCGGTTATTTTCGTTCGTCCGGTTATTTTGCTCTCCAACCTTATCTTAAAGACATCAAAGAAATAAAAATTCTCGTCGGAATCAACGCCGATCAGATGTTTGCCGAAGCGCAACGCAAGGGTTTGTTGTTTTTTGCCGATGAAACGCGAACGAAAGATGAGTTTTTGAAATGGTTTATTCAAGACATTAAGGAAGCGAAATATTCCGAAGAAGTAGAAAAAGGGATTTTGCAGTTTATCGAAGATTTGATTTCGGGAAAAATCGAAGTCCGGGCGCACAGCACGAAAACTATTCACGCTAAGTTTTATTTGTTTTTGCCGGAGCATCATTCTTCTCATTCGGACGGTTGGGTAATTATGGGTTCGTCAAATCTGACGAGCGCGGGTTTGGGCGTGAGGAAATCGCCGAATTACGAACTTAATATTGCGCTTAAAGATTACGACGATGTGAAATATACACGCGGCGAATTTGAAACGCTTTGGAAAGATTCGACGACGATTTTGCCCGCTGACATTCAAAGTTTTAAAGAAAAAACGCACATCGGGCAGACGTTCACGCCGTTTGAAATTTACGTCAAATTCTTGATCGAATACTTCGGCAAAAATATTGATTATGATCCTGATACGGTCGGCGATTTACCTTCGACTTATAAAAAACTCAGTTATCAGATTGATGCCGTCAATCAAGGTTTTCAGATGCTGATTGACCATAATGGTTTTTTTCTTGCCGATGTCGTCGGTCTCGGCAAAACGGTTGTGGCGGCGATGATTGCGAAAAGATTTTTGATCGCCAACGGTTCGCTCAATACAAAAATTCTCGTCATTTATCCGCCCGCGCTTGAGAAAAACTGGAAAACGACTTTTCGGCAGTTCGGGATTGCCAAACACGCGAAATTCATTACAAACGGCAGACTGGAAAAAATCTTAAACGGGAAAGATTTGGATTATTGGGCGAAAGAAGACTATGACCTTATTTTAGTTGATGAAGCGCATCGTTACCGCAACCATACTTCGCAGATGTTCGATAATTTGCAACGTATCTGCAAAGCACCGCGTAATGGCGAAGGGTTGATTTCGGGTAATAAAAAGAAAGTGATGCTGATTTCCGCCACTCCGCTTAATAATCGTCCGCAGGATTTGTATTATCAACTTCTGCTTTTTCAAGACGCGAGAAAAAGCACACTGCCGATTACGAATCTGCAAAGTTTTTTCGGTCCGCTGATTCGTCAATACAAAGAAATAATGAAACAGGACGAGCCGGATTTATCACAGATTCGAGAGCTTTACGGGAAAATCCGCGAGAAAATCGTCGAACCGATCACCGTTCGGCGGACGCGAGGCGATTTGAAAAAATATCCGAAATATCTTGACGATCTAAAAGAACAAGGCATCGAGTTTCCCGAAATCGCCGCGCCGCGAGCGAAGGAATATCTTTTGAATGAAGATTTGAATTTCAAGTTTTATCAAACAATCGGTTATCTGATTGACAGCGATAAGTTGAACGAAAAAATAGCCGAATCATTCGGCGGCAAAATTGACCTCTCGAAAAAAATTCGTTATTTCCGTTATCAGGCATTAGCTTTTCTTAATCGGGAAATCAGAGATGAATTTTATCCGCAGGCGAAAATCGTTTCGAGTTCGCTCGCCGGAATTATGAAAACTTTGATGGTCAAACGTCTGGAAAGCAGTTTCAACGCATTCAAAATATCGCTCGGCAATCTTCTCAAAGCGACGGAACGAATGCTGGAAATGTTTGAGAAGGAAAAGGTAATTATCGCACCGGATTTGAACGTCAACGATTTGATGGAAAAGGGCGCGAGCGTCGAAGACTTGGAAGAATTGATTTTGTCGCTCGGCATTGACGGAAAAAACAACCGGATTTTTACGTCGGAAGATTTCGAGTCTGATTTTATTGAAGGTTTGCGCTCGGACAAATCGCTTCTTGAAGAACTTTGTCAGATGTGGGAAAAAGTAGAACAAGACCCGAAACTCGATGCGTTTTTCAAAGCGATTGACGAAGAACTTTTCCGCGCCGACATCAATCCGACTTCACAGCTTGTCGTTTTTACCGAAAGCAAAGACACGGCGGACTATTTGCAGGAGAAAATCGAGGCGCGTCTGAATACGAAAGTTCTCAATATCTCGTCGGAAAACCGCAATAAACTTTTTGAAACGATTCAGGAAAATTTTGACGCGAATTACACGGGCGAGCGTAAAGACGATTACAAAATTTTGATTACGACCGATGTTTTAGCCGAAGGTGTCAATCTGCACCGCGCCAACGTCATAGTCAATTACGACACGCCTTGGAACGCGACACGCTTAATGCAGAGAATCGGGCGCGTCAATCGTATCGGAAGCGAGGCGGGCGTGATTTACAGTTACAATTTTTATCCGTCGCAGCAGGGCGATGATGAAATCCGGCTTTACAGTAACGCGCTCGTCAAATTACAGGGATTTCACACGGCGTTCGGCGAAGACGCGCAGATTTTTACGCACGAAGAACTCGTCGAACAATTTGAACTTTTCAAAGAAGGCGCGGAATCGGACGAAGACAAACGCCTGATTTACCTTCAATTTATCCGCAAGTTCAAAGACGAAAATCCGCGCGAATTCAAACGCATCAAAAACTTTCCGTTAAAAGCGCGAACCGCACGAAACTTGAAAAATGCGAAAAAAGAAAATGTGCCGCCGTCAACCATCGCTTTTTTGCAATCGCCGTATAAAACCGAGTTTTATCAGATCAACAATAAAATGCAGATCATCCCGCTGACGTTCATCGAAGCCGCCGCGATTTTTGAAGCGCAAGCGAGCGAACAGCCGGAAAAATTGCCGACGCATCATTTTGAACACATTCAAGCCGCTTTACAGGTCTTTGAACAGGATTTTTTCGGCGCGGCGACTGAAACTGTTACGACAACCGATCAAGCCGACGGCATCAGCCGACAGGCGCAAAAGTTTCTGCGCGACTTTCGCCAACTGACCAAACGCGAGGAAATCAAAACCGCCTGCACGAACATTTCCTCGCTGATCGAACGCGGAGTTTATACGCCGTTGCCGAACGAAGTGAAAAAACTTCGGCAACAGTTGGACAAAAAGAAAATTCTCTACGGCGAAGCGGAAAACCTGATAAAAAGACTCGCCGCCAAATACGACGCGCTGGCAAATGAAGACGATGCGGAAAACGGA
This sequence comes from Pyrinomonadales bacterium, assembly GCA_038200505.1. GTDB lineage: Bacteria > Acidobacteriota > Blastocatellia > Pyrinomonadales > Pyrinomonadaceae. The sequence continues at coordinate 4,090 of JBBPXX010000111.1, forward strand.
AATCTGATTTCGCAAACCGAAATTGATTTCAATATCGAGCCGGAAATCGTTTTGTCGGAAACATTTTTTGAATAATATTATGAGTGATCTAATTACAAAACCGGAATTTTCAGAAGTTGTAAGTTTAATAAAAACTTCCAGATATAAGGCTTTGCAAGCGGTTAATTCCGAACTGATAAACCTCTATTGGCAAATCGGTGAATATATCGCCAAACGAATTGAAATCGAAGGTTGGGGAAAATCAGTCGTTAAAGAATTAGCTGATTTTATCCAAAGCACCGAGCCGAATCTAAGAGGTTTTTCCGACAAAAATCTGTGGCGGATGAAGCAGTTTTACGAAACTTACAAAGACGCGCCAAAACTCGCCGCACTATGGCGAGAAATTAGTTGGTCGAACAATCTGGCGATTATGACAAGGTGCAAAACCGTCGAAGAAAAAGAATTTTATCTGCGCCTGTCTGCTAAGGAAAGATACAGTTTTCGTGAACTCGAAAGACAAATAAACTCAGGCGTTTTTGAACGAACAATGCTCGGCAATCAAAAACTCTCAACACTGTTGAGAGAAATTCATCCGAACGCCGAAAATGCTCTGCGTGATAAATATATTTTTGAATTTCTCGACTTGCCGGAAGATCATTCGGAAAAGGATTTGCAAAAAGCATTGATTGCCAATTTCAGAAAATTTATACTCGAAATCGGCAAAGATTTCGCTTATCTCGGCGAAGGTTATCGTCTGCAAGTCGGCAATGAAGATTTTTATCTCGATTTGCTGTTTTATCACCGCGATTTGCAGTGTCTGGTGAATTTTGAATTGAAAATAAAAAAATTCAAACCCGAATTTTTAGGCAAACTAAATTTCTATCTCGAAGCCTTAGACCGCGACGTAAAAAAGGCGTTTGAGAACGCGAGCATCGGCGTTTTGCTCTGCAAAGGGAAAGACGATACGGTTGTCGAATACGCGCTGGCAAGAAATCTTTCGCCCGCCGTTATTGCCGATTACGAAACCAAATTGCCGGACAAAAAACTGCTCGAAGCAAAACTCGACGAATTTGCACAACTTATTGAACAGACGGAAAACGAATAAATGGACAAAAAACAACTCGATTCGATTCTCAAAAATGCTTACAATCTTCCGCTTTGGCGGCAGGTTTTGACCGATGTTTTCGGCGCGAGGAATTTGAACCAAACGCCGCAGAAAATACTTTTGCCGTCGAATGATTTGGCGGAAAATGCGTTTGAACTCGGTTTTTTTAATACGACGGATGACCGCATTATCGGGCTTTATCAGATTGATCTCAAAGACAATGTAAAGATCGAAAAAAACAAAGTCGGCGTTCGCGGATTGCTGAGAAATATTTACAAATACGACGTTGACGGCGCGTTGGTGGTTTTTGTTCAGAATGATAAATGGCGATTGTCGTTTGTTTCGGAAATTCGTGTTTTGAATGACGACGGCACGATTGATAAACGGGCGACAGAGCCGAAACGCTATACATATTTGCTTGGCAAAGATGAAAAGACGAAAACGCCGACGGACAGACTTTCGCTGCTCGCCAATAAAAAAATTACGCTCGAAGACATCAGAAATGCGTTTAGTGTCGAGGCGTTGAATAACGAATTTTACAAACAGGTTTCCGAATATTTTTATCAGCTTGTCGGCGCGACGACGACTAAAGGCAAGAAAACGGAAGTTCGACCGAAGACGATGAAACTTCCGGGCGTGGCGGATGACGACCGGAAAACTTATCAGGAATTTGCGGTGCGCCTTATTGGACGAACGGTTTTCTGTTGGTTTCTGCGCGAGAAAAAGAGCGAACAAGATAAACCGCTTTTGCCGGAAAAACTGCTTTCGTCGAAAGCCGTCGGCGAAAATAAAAATTATTATCACGAGATTTTAGAGCCGTTGTTTTTTCAAACTTTGAATACGCCGATGGACAAACGCATCGAAGATTTGCCCAAAGGTTGTGAAGTCGTTCCTTTCCTTAACGGCGGACTTTTCGAGCCGCAGATTGAGGATTTTTATAACTCAAGCAGCAAAACCGGAAGTTTTCAAAATTACGCGCTGAAAATTCCTGACGAATGGTTTGAAGAATTTTTCCAAAAGCTCGAAGAATATAATTTTACGATTGACGAAAATTCGCCGACCGAAGTTGAAATCAGCGTTGACCCGGAAATGTTGGGAAGGATTTTTGAAAATCTGCTGGCGGAAATTGACCCGGACAGCGGCGAGACGGCGCGGAAGGCGACGGGCAGTTTTTATACGCCGCGCGAAATCGTCAATTATATGGTTGACGAATCTTTGCTGATTTATCTGAAATCGAAACTCGATACGGAAACCGTCGGTTTTCAGGCGTTCGGCGAAGATCAGACAAATCTTTTCGGCAACGAAATGCGCGTTCAGCAGCGGTTTGAAATGCCGATCAGCAGTAATCGCTGGCAAGGCAAAGACGGCGAACTCGAAACCGAATTACGCAAACTTTTTTCTTATTCCGACAACGAAAATCCGTTTAACGAAACCGAAACGGAAATTCTTATCAAATCAATTCACGATTGCAAAATTCTCGATCCGGCGTGCGGTTCGGGCGCGTTTCCGATTGGCGTGCTTCAGCGGCTCGTGCATCTTTTGGGGAAACTCGACGCGGACAACGCAAAGTGGAAGGAATGGCTGAAATTTAAAGCGGTCAATGAAACCGGAAAGGCTTACGACGAAGGCGATGTCGGACAGCGCAACGAGCGTTTGCGGCAGATCAGCGATGCGTTTGAAAAAGATTCGTCCGATTTCGGGCGCAAATTGTTTTTGATCGAAAACTGCATTTACGGCGTGGATATTCAGCCGATTGCCGCCGAGATTTCTAAATTGCGCTGTTTTCTGACGCTGATTGTTGACGATACGATTGACGAAAACAAGCCGAATCGCGGCGTTAATCCGCTGCCGAATCTCGAATTCAAATTCGTTACCGCCGACGCGCTTGTTCAATTGCCGGATTCACAACAGATCAGTTTGTTTAATTCGGACACACAGCTTGCCGAATTGGAGCGCATCCGCCACGAATATATCAACGCTTACGGCACGACAAAAGAAGCGGCGAAATATCATTTCACGGCGATTCAAAAAGAGATTTTCAGTCAGCAGGAAAATACCGAATTCAAAGACGAACGCGCCGTCGCATTAAGCAAATGGAATCCGTTCGGACACGAAAAAGTTGATTGGTTCGACGCGCTCTGGATGTTCGGCGTGAAAGGTTTTGATATTGTCATCGGCAATCCGCCGTATATTCGACAGGAAAAAATTAAACATTACAAAACCGATTTCGCACAGAATTACAAAGACGTTTATTCCGGCACGGCTGATATTTTGGTTTATTTCTACGCGCTCGGACACGAACTTTTATGTAAAAACGGAACGCTGACTTTTATCACTTCAAACAAATTTTACCGCGCTAATTACGGCGAAAACCTGCGAAAGTTTTTAAGTCAAAAATCGAAAATCAGACAAATAATTGATTTCGGCGACGCGCCCGTTTTTAAAGCGGCGGCTTACGCCAGCATCAATATTTTGCAAAAAGATTCGCCGAACGGAAACAAAGCGCGTGTTTGGAGTTTTCCGCAATACGAAAAAGTTACGGATTTTCAAAGTGGCTTTAATCGCTTGAGTTTTGAATTGTCGCAAAACGAATTGACTAAAGAAAGTTGGCGTTTTGAAAAGCCAGAAATATTACATTTACTCGAAAAAATAAAATCGGATAGAACAACGCTTGGAAAATATGTTAAAGATTTTAATTATGGAATTAAAACGGGATTAGGAGAAGCCTTTGTTATTGATGAAGAAACTCGTAATCAGTTGATTAAACAACACAAATCATCAGAGGATATAATTAAGCCTTTTTTGCGAGGAAAGGACATAAAAAGATGGACAATTAATTTTGATAATCAATACTTAATAAAAATTGAATCATCGGAAAATGTTACTCATCCGTGGACTGGAAAACAAAATGCCGAGAAAGTTTTTTCAGAAACATATCCTGCTATTCATAAACGATTTAGAGAAAAAGAACTTTATGAAAAACTCATAAAAAGATATGACCAAGGAAAATATTTTTGGGAATTACGTTCTTGCGCTTATTGGAAAGATTTTGAAACTCCAAAAATTATTCTTGGTCGGTTTATGAACAAACCAACATATACTTTTGATGATAAGAAATATCTACATAATGATGCTTTATATTTTATTCCACGCGCATCAAAGTTTTTAGTCGCTATATTAAATTCGTCAACTTCTTGGTATTTTTTGACGAAAAATTCTACTGATTTACAAAATGGTTATATTCAGGCTCTTTACCAAAATCAATCGTTGATTCCAATTCCTGACGTAACGGATTCACAAAAATTAGCAATTGAAAATCTCGTTGACTACATTCTTTTCCTCAAAGAAACGGATGAGGCGGAACAAGTCAATGAAAATGTGCCGAACAGCCGGTTGGTCGAGCAGTTTGAAGAAGTGATTGACGCGCTCGTTTATGAACTTTATTTTGAAGAAGATTTCCGCCAAGCCGAAATCGAGTTTCTAAAATACGCAACGCGCGATTTCCCGCCGATTGACGGTTTGGAACGCGCCGCCAAGATCAAAACCGTCAACGCCGCTTTTGAACGTCTGCGCCGAACGGATAATGAAATTCAAATTAACCTGAAACTGATGGAAGTTCGTCTGGCAGATTTGATTATGCCGATCAAAACGGCGCGATAGTTTTTGCGGACGCTTTCGCGCCGGAAAAGCGGAATTAACGAATTATGATAAAATTTGCGATGAGGTAAGTAAAGAAGATTAAATAACATTACCCAATTATCAAATAGTTTGATTTAGCCGTTGAAAACGGCGATATATTTGTAGCCCACGATGCAAATCGTGGGAATGTGTTAATCAAGATTTTAAGTGGTTGAAAACCACGATATACGTTTTATATGCCGCCGTTTTCAACGGCTTTATCCGGCGATTTATCTTTTCCCACATCTTGCGATGTGGGCTACAAATATAACGTCGGTTTCACCGACTAAGAATTAAATTTATCTAGTGGGCAATGTTATTTATTTTCTTTTACTAAACAGTTATGCAAACTATTCAAGAGATTTACGCGACTGCGATTCAACCGCTTTCCAAAAACGAAAAGCTGAAACTGGCGACGCTGATTCTCGAAAAAGTAACAAACCAAAAAGAGCATTCCAAAGGCGGCGACATCACCGAGTTTTTCGGAATGTTCGATACGGATGATGCCGAATCAGCCGACAACGACAGCATTGACGCTGATTTGGCAAGAGCTTATTTGGAAGATTACGAGAGGAGCAAATAATCACAATGCTTATTGATACTTCGGGCTTTTTTAGCCTTCACGACAAAGCCGAAAAACACTTTGAGCAAGAAGGTTTTATCAGATTGCTCAAATAAAAATCCGCGCCGCTTACCAACACTTGCGCCGAACAGACAACGAAATCCAAATTAACCTGAAACTGATGGACATTCGTCCGGCAGATTTGATTATGCCGATCAAAACGGCGCGGTAAATTATGATAAAATTTCATCTGAGGTGAGGTTATGCAAAATACTTTAACAATCGAATATACCGACGATTTGCTTTTTACGTTGGGCGTTTCAGATAAGGAATTTTCCCGTGAAGCAAAATTTCTTCTTGCCGCGAAACTTTACGAATTAGGCAAAATCTCGTCAGGACAAGCGGCGCGTCTGGCTGAAAAAAGCCGCGTCGAATTTCTGCTCTCGCTATCACAATTAGGCGTTTCGATGAGCAATTTGCGTGAAGAAGATTTACAAACCGAATTGGATTTTGCGCTCAATGGCTGAAAAGATAGTTACAAATACCAGTCCGTTACTCGCATTTGCGCGAATGAATGTTTTTGAATTTATCGGCAAACTGCCTTTTGAATTTATCTGTCCGAATGAAGTCAAAACAGAAATTCTGATCGGCGCGAAACAAGGTTATAAAACGGAAATCCCGCATTGGTTACAAGTTATAAATTTGCAGACGAGTCTTTCGCCGCTGGCAGTCGCCGCGCTCGATACGGGCGAAGCGGCGGTTATCCAACTTGCCATTGAACAAAACATCGAAACGGTTTGTATTGATGAACGCGCGGGCAGACGCGCGGCATCGGCAGTCGGCTTAAAAGTCGTCGGCTCGCTCGGACTTTTAGGCAAAGCCAAAACTCTCGGCTTGATTACGGAAGTAAAACCCTATATTGAAAAAGCCAAATCGAGCGGCATTTTTTACGATGATAAGCTGATTGAACCGTTTCTCAAATCTCTCGGCGAGAATATATAAATTCCATCTCGAAAATTTGTCGCGCTCCGATAAAATCAAAAACATCTGCGCCGCTTACCAAACTTTGCGCCGACAAGATAATGAAATTCAAACCAATCTGAAACTGATGGAAGTTCGTCCGGCAGATTTGACTATGCCGATCAAAACGGCGCGTTGAAACTAACGATACGGGAATTCACGTTGACTACATTATTATTGTCAATGCAAACTTAAACGCTCTAATCGCTCGTGGAAGTTTTTTTATCTTTACGGAACAAAAACATTCGGAATCGGTTTATCCGTATTTGCGCCAAACTGCACGCCGGTAAATCCATTTGTACTTTGTTGCAGATACCAAATACCGTTTCTGAAAACTGCCAAGTCAGTTTTGCCGTCGCCGTCATAATCGGCGGGCGCGGGCAAATCCGTCGAGATGCCGAACTGCATTGCTGAAAATTGTCCGTTTGAACTGTTTATGCGATACCACGCGCCGTTTGACGGACGAAAAACGGCAATATCCGTTTTGTTGTCGCCGTCGTAATCTGCCGCGACAGGTTTATCAGTTGCTTCACCGAATTGTACGCCCGTAAATCCGGTTGAGCTTCTTTGCAGATACCACGTGCCGTTTGACGGGCGATAAACCGCATAATCGGCTTTGTTATCGCCGTCATAATCTCCGACCACGGGCTTGTCGGTCGAAGCACCGAATTGTGCTGCGCTGAACTGATTATTAACCAAATTATAAACATACCAAGTTCCGTTCGATGGTCGCCAAACTGCAAGTTCGGCTTTGCCGTCGCCGTCAAAATCAGCCGGTTGCGGAATATCGTTTGAATCCCCGAAGGCAAATCCGATAAATCCGGCAGTTGAACGGTTTAAATACCAAATTCCGTTGCGATAAACGGCTAAATCGGTTTTGCCGTCGCCGTCGTAATCTGCCGGAACGAGTTTGTCGGCTGCAACACCGAACTGGGCGGCTGTGAAACCGTTTCGTGAATTTAACAAATACCAAAAGCCGTTGTCGGGACGAAACACCGAAATATCGGCTTTGCCGTCGCCGTCGAAATCAAACTTTGTGCGCCGCGCGAAAGGTTCGATCAAAAGTCGGGCGAGCGATGTGCGTTCAGCGCCGTTGACCGTTTCAAAATCGCCGCCGATTAAAACTTTGCCGTCCGCTTGCGTAACGATTTTATAAACCGTGTTGTCTGTTGTCGTTATAAATGAATTGTCCACAGAACCGTCGGCGTTCAAACGGGCGATATTGTTTTGTGTGCTTGAGCCGATGCGATCAAACAAACCGCCGATGAGAAATTTTCCGTTTGGAAGCGGGAAAATATCTTCGACGCGGGCAATGTCGGCAACGCCGGAAATAGCAGACAAATTAAATGTCGTATCGAGCGCACCGTTTTGATTAAGCCGCACTATTCCGACAGCCGTCGCGTTGCCGCCCGCGTAAATTCTGCCGCCGACTAAAATTTTCCCGTCCGTTTGCAGCGCAAGCGCGGAAGCTTCGGTAACGCGCCCCGTTTCAAAATTAGAAGTCGTCGCCGGAACAAACGTCGTATCGCGGCTGCCGTCGGCGTTGAGCCGCACGACTCCGTTATAACTGACACTGCCCGTCTGACTGTTGACAAAACCGAAATTAAACGGTCCGCCGACGAGAATTTTCCCGTCCGGCTGGATAACCACCGAATTGAAAAAGGAATTCGGAAGCGTGTAATTAAAAGTCGTGTCAAGCGAACCGTCGCTGTTTAAGCGGGCGATTCCGCCGGTTGGAAATCCGTTCGGCTGATTATAACCCCAAACGACGACGATTTTCCCGTCCGATTGCAGCGCGGCGGCGTTGATGCCTTGTCCGAGCGGAATTGTTGCCCGAATACCCGGAACAAATGATGTATCGGAAGTGCCGTCGGCGTTGAGCCGGACGATGCTTGAAATCGAAACGAAGTTACCGGAATTTACAAAGAGATTAAATCCGGCAAGAATAATTTTCCCGTCGGGCTGGATAATTATCGAATTAACCTGACCGCTTGAACTTGACCGCAAACTCGGCGGAGAGCCGCCGAAACCCGTGTCAATCGAACCGTCGGGATTGAGTCGGAAAACTTGGTCAATCGAATTACTGCCGGGACGGTTGAAATTTCCGCCGACGATGATTTTTCCGTCCGGCTGAACGGCAATCGCCCGCACACCGCCGAGAGCCGTTGTGCTGAATCCGATGGATGAATCGGTTGAGCCGTCGGCGTTGAGAACTCTAATCGAATCATTTCCGTTGAAAAAACTAAATCCGCCGAATTCGCCGCCGACGAGAACCCTTCCGCCAGACAGTGCGCTAACGCTGAAAATCGCGCCTAATCCAAAGCTGTCGTTTACCGTATCAAACGTCATATCGAGCGAACCGTCGGCGTTGAGCCGCGCGACTTGATTGCGGCTGACATCATTGAATGAGAAAAATATTCCGCCGATTAAAATTTTTCCGTCCGACTGTAAAGATAATGCAAAAATCGGACGACTTGCGCCCTTGCCGATCTTAAACGACGGATCAAGCGAACCGTTCTCGCTCAAACGTGCGATATAGTTACTGCCGACTCCGTTAATTGTCGTAAAAAGTCCCACCAGCAAAATTTTTCCGTCCGGCTGAACGGCGACTTTTACCACAGTATTACCTGCCACATTAGCAAAAGTCGAATCGAAACTTCCGTTCTGATTCAGACGGGCAACCGGCGTTATAACTAAAGTCGGATTATAACTTTTGACGATTATACCGCCGATAACGATTTTACCGTCCGCTTGAACGGCGATGCTATAGACAATGCCGGGAACCGGAAACGGCGGATTCGGAGTCGGAATCGGCGGCGGAATCGGCGAAGTGAACGAAGCGTCAGCCGAACCGTCGGCGTTTAATCGGGAAATGGCGTAATTGTTTCTCGAATTTACTTGAAAGAAATTTCCGCCGACGAGAATTTTCCCGTCCGATTGGATGGCGACATCATAAACCAAAGCATCCGCGCCCGCGCCCGGATTAAAAGTCGTATCGAGCGAACCGTCGGCGTTGAGCCGTGCGATGCGGTTGCGGCTTGCTCCGCCGACTGATGTGAACGCACCGCCGATGACGATTTTCCCGTCCGATTGAAGGGCGACGGCGAGAATTGTGCCGTTGACATCAGCGGAAAAAGTCGTATCCAGCGTAAAATCGGCGTTTAGACGCGCAATACTTTTTTGCCGCACATCGTTGACCGTGCGAAAAAAACCGCCGACGAGAATTTTGCCGTCCGGCTGAACGACCGTTGCGCGAACATATCCCGGAAACGAATCTATCAACACATTCAGCGACGGATCGAGTTCGCCGTCAGTCGGCGCATTCGCAACGGTTTGTTTCCGTGAAACATTGTCCGCCGGAATATTTTTATAATCATAGTTTCCACGCCGCGGCGATTTGAAATTTTTAAGCAGCGGATCAATTGCGCCGATGTTTTGTTCCGCCGGTGCGGATTGTGCGCGAATTGCAATCGAACCGCCGAAGAAAAAAATCGTTACCAGAAATGCAACAAATAGCGTCCGCATTGTCGATAATGCGAAGCAAAATGGGAATTGTTTTTGTGTATTATTCATAAAAATATTTATTAAATAGATGCAGCTATTATTCTGCGAATCATCAGTTTTTATTTCGATTGTGTTTCAATTATAAGAAGCAGAAAAAGTTTTTGAAGCATTTTATTCAAAAAGAGTTGCCGCAATATAATTCTTAAAACTTTGTTTCTAAGAATTATTTAATTTCGGAAAATTTTCGAGGAGATGAAGATTTGGCTTTGATCGTTTCATTCCATAATTCAGGAGTTAGATTTCACGTGAAGTCTGCCGAATTCGCTCAAAAGAGGTTTTAATTTCGCCGCCGCCGCTTCGTGTGAAACGCCGTTGCTTGCCAAAACGCCGTTGTAATTGTGAACGTCCGGCGTATTGTAAATGATTCTTGCGCCGAAAAGGTCGGTCATTTCCCCGCCGGCTTCGCGCAAAATAATTTCGGGAGCGCAAGTGTCCCACTGTTTCGTGCGCGGCGAAAGGTGAATGTACAAATCGGCAATTTGCCGCGCAATCAAACCGACTTTCAAACCAACCGAACCTCGCTGAACTTCTCTTTTTAAACCGAATTCACTAAATACGCGATTCATTCGCGGGCTTCGATGGTTGCGGCTCGAAGCAAGCAGCATTTCGCTGAAATCGCTCTTTTCGGAAACTTGCAGAGGTTGCGGCTTTTCTCCATTTTCAACTAAAAACGCGCCGTTGCCGTAACTTGCAAAGTACAAGACATTTTCAATCGGCAAAAAAACTACGCCCAAAATACTCGCACCGTATTCGGTTAAACCGATCTGCACGGCGAAATCACCGTTTTTGTCAATAAAACCTTTTGTGCCGTCGAGCGGGTCAATTATCCAAACGCGCTTTTTGCCTAATCTTTGTTTGTCGTCAAATTCTTCTTCGGACAAAATTCCGTCGTCGGGAAACACTTCGGTTAAATTTTCGACAATAATTTTACTCGCCGTTCTGTCGGCAATCGTGACGGGTTCGGAAAAATTGTCGGCAAAGATTTTTTCTTCGATTTCAAAGCCGTTTTTGTAAAAATCTAAAATTGCCTCGCCGGCTTTGTGTGCCAAAGCAATAGCGGTTTCAAGTTCTTTTTCTAACATTATATTGAATTTATCACAGAAATCTTCTTCGCGCTCAAATAAAAATGCCACAAAAGACGCGCCGCCACCGAACGCAAAGGCTGCCATTTTTCCGCGATTTGCAAAAACTCATCGGAGTTCGGGCGATGTTCGAGATTTTTAAGTTTTTGCCACGCGATATGCAGAGCCAAATCGCCTTTCGGCATTATGTCCGGGCGCAACATCGCCATCAGAAGATAAATATCCGAAGTCCAATCGCCGATGCCTTTTATTTTTTTAAGTTCGATTTTGACATCCTCGTCAGGCAAATTTTCAAGCGATTTTAAGTTCAAACTTCCGCTTGAAACCGCTCTCGCCAATTCACGCGCATAAACGGTTTTTTGACGCGAGAAATATGCCGATTTCATCTGTTCGTCGGTTAGAGATAAAACGCCTTCGGGTGTAATTTCACCGAGTTTTTCCTGCAATTTATTGAATGCCGACAAAGCCGAAGCGAGCGAAACCTGTTGTTCGAGAATGATATGAATCAAGGTTGAAAAATTCGGCTCACGCGCCCACAGCGGCGGAGTTCCGTAAATTTGAAAGATAAAGGCTAAATCTTTATCGCGCTTTGCTAAATCTTTACAACAGGTAATTAAAGTTTTTTCACTGAGAGAAATAATTTTCATAAATTTTCCAGATTAAGCATTCACGCAAAAATATGTTTGACCAAATTATTTTGCAGATGGAGCGCAGGCAGTTTTGTCTGCGCGTTTTCTTATTGATCTGACACGCGCAGGCAAAGCTGCCTGCGCTCCGACGGCGAATATTTCTTTGTCTTCAAAATAGAAAAATTTTAATTTGGAATTTGGAATTTGGAATTTGCTGCGAAACGATTTCGCCGATTTTATCGCTAACTTTGGTCAAACCTTCAAAACCGGGAAGTGTCTGGATTCGACCTGAAACATTTTTATCAATCCAATCTAAACCGCCGTCGCCGCTGAAAAGTGTGGCAATCGTGTAATCCGATTCTCCAGTCGGTTTTGCGCCGCTGCCAACCGGAGTCCAAAAATTTTTGATGAGAAAACGCGAAAGTTTTTGGGCAAACTCGCTTTGCTGTAATTCGATTCGTGCAACGCTTCGATAAAACTGCGTGTGCGCGGATTCTGCGCGGATAATACCGCGCAAAATTTCGGTCAAAACCGGATGTTTCGCAAGTTTGGATAAACGTCTGTAACCCTGCGTCGTGGACATTTCGTGAATCGCGCCGAACGCCATATGCGTCGCCGTAAATCTTTTACCGACGAGATTTGTCAGCACGCCGATTAAATAATTATTGACCGTATAAATATTTGAAACGGCTTTTTGACATCTTTCCACGCAATATTGCCGATAAATTCTTTTGTCAATGTTCGCGGCTGTTTTTCATACCAATCGAGAACGTCTTTGTTCGTTTCAAATGTCATCTTTTCATTTCCCTCTAACTTTTTATTCGCCGGGAGTTCGGTTTTAGATGCGAAACAATACAACACGCATTCGGCTGAAAATTGAAGACATTCGGCGGCTTTGCTTTAAAAGCAAACAGATTTGCGGTTTAATAAATTGAGTTCAAAGTTCAAAGTTCAATGTAATTTGACTTGTAATTTGAAATTTTGGATTTTTGATTGATAACTTTGAACCTGAAACTTTGAACTTTGAACTCGAAAAATCTATGAAATTAGCTCTCGAAAGACAAATTCAATTGGTTTTTATCATCGCGTTGTTACTTCTGTTGATAATCGGCTTTTTCGCTTATCGAAGCGCGAATTCAATGACCGAAGCGTTAGCTTGGGAAAAGCACACGCAGGCAGCTTTGCTGAAATTAGACGATACGCTTATTTTGGCGACAGAGACGGAAAACGGCGGGCGCGGTTTTGTCATTACCGGCAGTGAATCGTATTTAGAACCGTTTAACCGATCCGAACAGAAGATTGATCAAAATATAGCGGAATTGCGCCAACTTATCTCGGATAATCCGAAACAAACGGCGGAAATTTCCCGACTTGAAAATTTAACAAGCGAAAAAATTGCGTTCACCAAAAACCTGATTGAAACGCGCCGCGCACAAGATTTGAAAGCGGCAAGCGACATTATCGAAAACGGTCAAGGCAAACAAATATCCGACGATATTCGTCTTTCAATCGCCAAGATGAAGAACGAAGAACAAAGCCTTTTGAAAAGCCGCGAAGATGATTTGGATAAAAGCATCGGAAACACTTTGTTTGTTTTATTTTTCGGAACTGCGGCAGGCATTTTGTCTTTGGGTTTGGCAAATTTTGCAGTTTATCGGACAGTCAAACAGCGGCGCACATCCGAAGGAGAAACCCGCGTTGCCAATCGTGATTTGGAAAAGCGGGTTGAAGAAAGAACACGCGAATTATCACAACGAAATGAAGAATTAAATGAACAAATCAAACGGCGCGAACAATCTGAACTTCGCCGCCGCATTGCGCTCGAAGCCGGAAATTTGGGAACGTGGACGCTCGACCCGAAAAATAACAAAGCCGAAATAGACGAACGAAGTTTGATACTTTTCGGACTCGGCGCGGAAGATTTTGACGGTTCGCGTGAGAAAGCATTTAGCCGGATTTACGAAGAAGATCATCCGCTAATCGAAGAATTATTTCAAAAATCACTCGCCGAACGCAAACATTTTAACGCTAAATTTCGAGTCAAAATGCCGGACGGTTCAATTCGCTGGAATCACTGCATCGGACAGCCGCAATTTGACGAAAACGGCGAAATTATACACTTTGTCGGACATTGCAACGATATAACCGAAAACAAGGAATATGAAGAGGTTCTGCTCGAAAGAGAACATTTTAACCGCTCGATTCTCGATTCCCTTTCGGCGCACATCGCCGTCATTGATAAAAAAGGAAAGATCATTGCAGTCAACGAAGCGTGGGAAAATTTCGCTGAATCCAATTGTGCCGAAGAACAAATCTCTTCAACCGGAGTCGGGAACAATTATCTGGCTGTTTGCGAAAAATCCGACGCTTTTGACGAAGATACCAAAAAAATTATTGAAAATCTGAGATCAGTTTTAACAGGAGAATTGAATAACTTTGTCTTTGAATATCCGTGTCATTCACCGCAGGAAGAACGCTGGTTTTTTTTGCAGGTCAACGCGATGCGCGGTGCGGACGGCGGCGCGGTGGTTTCGCATATTGACATCAGCGGACGTAAAAAAGCCGAAGCAGACCGCGAAGAATTTCTCAAACGCGAACAAGCAGCCCGTAAAGAAGCGGAAATTGCCAACCGGATGCGCGACGAATTTCTCGCCACCGTTTCGCACGAACTTCGCGCACCGCTCAACTCGATTTTGGGTTGGGGACGACTCCTTGAAAAAGGAAATCTCGACGACGCGACGACGGCAAAAGCGATCAAAACAATTGTTCGCAACGCCGAATCGCAAAACCGTCTGATTGAGGATTTGCTCGACGTTTCGCGGATAATTTCCGGCAAACTTCGGCTGGAAGTGATGACGATTAAACCGATCAATCTCGTTAAATCGGCACTTGAAACCGTCCGTCCGGCGGCGGAAGCCAAGGGAATAACGCTGGAAATAAAAGAAGATGTGGATGTCAGCCACATTTCCGGTGATCCGAATCGCCTTCAGCAAGTTATCTGGAATCTGCTTTCAAACGCGATTAAATTCACGCCGAATGACGGCAAAGTAACTTTGGAAATCGAGCGTTCCGCTGATTTTGTCGAATTAAAGGTAAAAGATACTGGCGTTGGTATCAAAGAAGAATTTTTGCCGCACGTTTTTGACCGTTTCCGGCAAGCCGACGCTTCGAGCATCAGAAAATTCGGCGGACTCGGACTCGGACTTGCAATCGTCCGCCATATTACCGAAATGCACGGCGGAACGGTCAGCGTTTTTAGCGAAGGCGAAGGCAAAGGCTCGACCTTTACCGTCAAACTCCCGCTGATAACTTCGCCGAGTGCGGACGAAGAAGCCGAAAGAGTCAAAAAAATCGCCGCTTCGGAAAATTCTTTTGAAGTAAGTTTGGACGGACTTTTAATTTTGGTAGTTGATGACGAAGAAGACACGCGCCAACTTCTCGTGCAGGTTTTAACTTTTCAGGGCGCAACCGTCATCAGCGCAAATTCCGTCGAACACGCGCTCGAAGAAATCGAGGGAAAAAATCCCGATGTGCTTGTTTCCGACATCGGAATGCCCGACGAGGACGGTTATTCCTTAATACGCAAAGTCCGCGCTTTGCCGGATGAACAGCAGCGAAATATTCCGGCAATTGCATTAACAGCCTTCACCCGCGCCCAAGACAGAATGCGTGCGCTGTCCAGCGGTTTTCAAAGCCACGTTTCAAAACCCGTCGAACCGGATGAACTGGCAACCGTTATCGCCAGTTTAACCGGACGTTTAGATATTGATTTATACCCGATATTACGCAGGAGTGAATAAGTATTTCGAAAATTGCGAATCAAGTGCAGAAATGGAACGCCGGCATCCTGCCGGCAATCAATAAATCGCGTCGGAGTAAATCTAATAAACTTTAAAGTTTAATTACATCAAAATCACTTTCGCATTGTCGCATTAATTGCCGCCAAGCCGAACGGCGTTCCGTTTAAAGATTTTCTACTTTTGATTCGATTGATTAATCTCTTTCAACCGCCATTGCCACCGAATTTCCGCCGCCGAGACAAAGCGCGGCAACGCCTTTTTTAACATTTCGGCGTTTCATTTCGTAAAGCAAAGTCGTCAAAATGCGCCCGCCGGAATTACCGATGGCGTGTCCGAGAGCGACTGCGCCGCCGTTGACGTTGACTTTTTCCATATCGAGTCCGAGTTCCTGCATTACGCCTAACGCTTGGACGGAAAATGCTTCGTTTAATTCAAAAAGATCAACTTCCTCCATCGTCCAACCGGCTTTTTTCAGAACATTTTTCACGCCTTCGACCGGAGCCATCATAATCATTTTCGGTTCGATGCCGCTCGTTGCATAAGCGACGATTCGCGCCAGCGGTTCAATATTTAATTCTTTGGCTTTCGCCGCAGATGTAACGACAATCGCCGATGCGCCGTCATTTACGCCCGGCGCGTTTCCCGCCGTCACCGTGCCGCCGTCTTTCTTAAACGCCGGTCTTAATTTGCTCAAAGAATCAACCGAAGTATCGTCGCGGATGGTTTCGTCGTGATCGAAATTGACCGGATCACCTTTGCGCTGCGGGATTTCAATCGGCACGATTTCATCGTCGAATCTGCCCGAATCACGCGCTTCCATCGCTTTGCGGTGCGAATTAAATGCGTATTCATCCTGTTTATCGCGCCCGATTTGATATTTTTCGGACACGACTTCGCCCGTATTTCCCATGTGCCAATTTTCAAACGGACACCACAACCCGTCGTGAATCAGCAAATCAATATCGGTTTGATTGCCCATTCTGTAACCTTCCCGCGCATTCGGCAGCGCGTAGGGAATATTCGACATTGATTCCATTCCGCCAGCCACGACAAAATCCGCATCGCCCAATTTTACAGCTTGCGCGGCTAAGGAAACGGCGCGAAGTCCCGAACCGCAAACCATATTCACGGTCAAAGCCGAAACTTCCGGCGGAAGTTCCGCTTTGATGGCGGCTTGTCTTGCCGGTGCTTGTCCTAAACCGGCTTGCACAACGCAGCCCATAATCACTTCGTCAACCTGTTCCGGTTTTATTCCGGCGCGTTTGACTGCTTCTTTAACCACAATCGCGCCCAAATCCGTCGCCGAAAATCCCTTTAAACTTCCTAAGAACTTCCCTGTCGCCGTTCTTGCGGCACTTATTATTACTGCATCGTTAATTTCTGTCATTTATTAATCCTCTTGTTTATTAATTTTTTCTAAAGCTATTTCTAGTGCCGTTTTCGGCTCTTTTCTTAATTTTTTTTCAAACTCAATTCTAAAATCTTCCAAAAGCGGCAAATCTGCAAAATCTTTTTCGCGCCCTGACGCTTTTTTGCTGGCGATAATATCCCTTAAATTTGCAATCGGAAAATTTTCAATTTTTATCATTCGTTCCCGCGCTTTTTCAAAACTCTCGATGCCGTCCGGTGCAAAAATCAAATCTAAATCGAAAGGACCTGTTTTGATTTGAACAAAATCTTTTCCACGAACAACATCTTTTTCTATTTCTTCACTGATTATAAAACCTATTTCGCGCAAAGCCGTAACAATACTTCGTCCATTTTCCGCGCTGTTTTCAGGAAACAAATCAACGTCTTGAGTCGAAGCCGGATAACCGAGCAAAATCGCGCCGCTCTTGCCGATAAACATATATTCCACATTATGATTCGCAAAAGCTGCCGCAACTTCCTGAGCTTGCTGCGGTTGAAAATAGCCGTGAAAATTATTTTCCATCTTTTTCCCGCTCTACTATTTTATAACCTAAATATCTCGGCAAATTTTCATCCGCCCATTTGCGGTAATCTTCCATTTTTTCAAAAGACCGATAAGGAACATCATCTAAAACGGGTTTATAATTTTTGAAAAAGCCGTATTTTATCCGTTCCTCGACGCTTCTTTCCAACTGTCGCCGACATTGCTCTCGAAAATCGCTCATAAACTTATATTGTCATTTTCTACAATTTTAGCCAAATGCGGCGGATTTCGGTTTCTGATAAAATTTACCAAATATTATTCTTCGCCGATGTCTTCATTCCAAATTTCAGGATTTGCCGTGATAAATTTGTTCAGCAATTCGACACATTCTTCCGAATCCAAATCAATCACTTTGACACCGTTTTCCTTGAGCCATTCGATTCCGCCTTGAAATGTCCGCGATTCGCCGACAACAACCGTGCCGATTTTGAATTGCCGCGCCAAACCAGAACAATACCAACACGGTGCGAGCGTCGTAACCATAATCGTATCGCGGTAAGATTTTTGCCGTCCGGCTTTGCGAAAAGCGTCTGTTTCGCCGTGAATTGACGGATCATTTTCCTGCACACGCCGGTTGCGACCTTTACCGAGCAGATTTCCTTCGCTGTCAAATAACGCCGCGCCGATTGGAATGCCGCCTTCTTCAAAACCCTTTCGCGCTTCTTCAATCGCAACTTCCAACATCGAATTATAATCTGAATTTTTCATCACTTTGATTTTATTAACAAATGACGCTTTATGCTAATCTTAAATTTTTCAGGAGAATTCTATTGTGTCACAAAATTTTCAGGCGGGCGATTTTTTAATTTTTCAAATCGAAAGCGGCTACGGACTTTTAAGACTTTTGGCGATTGAAGAAATGCCCGACGACAAAATCTGGCATCTTGCTTCTTACAACGAAATGTTTTTAGTCATTGATTCGGCGGACGCGGCTTTGGAAAACGCATCGAATTTGACAATAAATTATCAGCACATCGCGCTGACGACACGCGCTTTTGAAGCGACGCAGGTGGCGCGAATGAAAAATGAATCGTTGACGGAAAATGAATTAAAGGCTTTTAATAATTGGAAAAACGATCCGAATCGTGAAGTTTCAGACCGTTCTGTTAGGTTAATGCTTGGTTTAAGATGAGCGTTTGACTCTTTCCCTGAGATTTTTGGTCGTGTTTTCGACGACGCTTGACGGAACACTATCGGAAAAATCGGCTTCGGGCAACGATTGTTTTGTCTTCGGCATTTGAAATTCCTTAATTTCCGCGTCGGTTTCGGTTTTGTCAATATCCTTTTCCCTGATAAAACGCTGCTTTAATTTTCTATTGTTGAAAAAACTTGCTATTTGCCACGAAGCGATTGAAATTAAAAGTGCCGCCGCCAGATAAACAGACCAGTGAGTATTCGGGTTGCCGAGGTGAAAAACATATAACATTATCGCCATTGATAAAGCGGCGAATGCGCTCATCACATTAAAAATTAAAGTGGTTTTGAATTGATCGGCGGGCGTTTCGCGCTTTTTATTTTTGTTGTCGAAATCAGGTAAAAACTCGCCGCAACTTCGGCAATATGTATTTTTTTCTTGGTCGGCTTTTCCGCAATTCGGGCAAAACATAATTACCTTTTATCTTTTCTACCAATAAAAATTTCTTTCACGGGCAAACTGAAATTCGGCAAAATCTCTTCACAAACTAACGTATCTTCGGCGGTTAAAGTTTCGCTTTTCATTGGCGATTTATAAACGGCGACGGTTTGAAATTCGGGTTCGACCAGCCAGACTTGCCCGACTCCGGCATTGAGATATTCACGGATTTTCATTAAGATTTTTGAATAAATATCGGTTGGTGAAATGACTTCAATCGCCAAATCCGGCGCAAATTCGGCTTTATTAATAGGTTCACCGTCTTTTAATTTTTCATTGGAAACAAACGAAACGTCCGGCATTCGCTCATTTTCGCCGATCATAAACGTCGCGTCTGCTCCGTAAAGTTCTCCAATATTATTTTCTTCTAAATAAATTCCGATTTTAACGATAATTCGTGCGGCAACTCCGCTTGAACGTAATCCGGGCATATTTTTTATCTCAACTTCTCCGTCAACAATTTCAATTTGTTTTTCCGCGTCAACTATTTTCGGCGTTTCCGCTTGACATTCGGTTTCACCGTTTGTCCGCGAATTGATTTGTTCGAGAATTTCCGGCAAAACATTGGAAACGGCGGTTAAAACCGCGCCCGGATTTTCGTGCAATGTTCTTTCAATTGTGTTCATCTGTAAAAAACTCCTTTTAATTCTTCCGATTTTATCACATTTTACGGCGTTTCAATTCCTTATCAATCAAGTCTAACTCACGACTCATCTGTCCCATTACGGAAGTATTTTCCTTCGCCCTTCTAATTAAATAAGGCAGCGTATCGGCAACCGGACCGTAAGGAACGTATTTGGAAACATTATAATTTTTGTCGGCTAAAATATACGAAAGATTGTCGCTCATTCCGTAAAGCTGAGAGAAAAAAACGTGCTGGTGATCGTGCGGGATTCCCTTTTCATCCAATTTCTTTGCCAACATTTGAACCGATTTTTCGTTGTGCGTTCCGGCAACAAAGGCGATGTCGTTGATATTTTCCAGACAATATTCGATTGCCAAATTATAATCGAGGTCGGTCGCCGCTTTGTCCGGCTGAATCGGCGATTCGTAATTTATTTCGGCGGCGCGTTCACGCTCTTTTTCCATATACGCGCCGCGCACGAGTTTGACGGCGAGAATGTAGCCGTTTTCTTTGGCTTTTTGATGTGATTCTTTCAAAAATTGCAATCTGTCGTGTCTGTAAAGTTGAATTGTATTAAACACAATCGGCTTTTCGCGGTTGTATTTTTCCATCATTTCCGTCGCCAATTGGTCAATTGCATTTTGAATCCAAGATTCTTCCGCGTCAATAAAAATCGGCTGTTCGATAGAATGGGCAAATTCGCAAATTTCATTAACGCGCTTCTGCGTCCGATGCCATTTGGCGTTTCCTTTGGCATCGAGTTTTTTATGATTACTTACTTTTTCCAAAGTTCCGAGCGGCGCGATTCCCGTAACTTTAAACACTGCAAACGGAATTTTCTCATCGTTTTTGGCGCGTTCGAGATTTAAGATCGTTTCGTCCTTCGTGCGTTCAAAATCTGCGTCCGCCGATTTTCCTTCAACCGAATAATCCAAAATCGTGCCGATATTCGATTTGCCGAGATTTTCAATCGTCGGCTGGCATTCTTCAATCGTTTCGCCGCCGCAGAATTGTTTGAAAATCGTATTTTTCACCAAACCTTTGATCGGCAAACCGATTTTCAAAGCCAAAGCGGTTGATTTTGTGCCGATATTTGTCAAAAACGGTGAATTCATCAACTTGAAAAGCCAGTACTTTTTTTCAAGTTCAGCATCCGATTTGTCGGCAAAAGCAGTTTTTGTGTCTTGGAAATTTAATTTAAATTCACTCATTTTTACCATAGATGCTTTCAGCGAGAGATGCGAAAACCTCATCCGAAAATTCGATAAGGTCAAAAATTTCACTCAGTTTTAATTCGCAGCCAATCGAGTCAATCTTGAAAACTTTGTCCAAACCGACAATTGTATAAAGAGTCCAGGAATTATCTTCAGCGCGAACAAAATGTTCTATGACTGGTTCGACTTGCGAAACCAGCAGATAATCGGAAAGCGTCGGATTAAACATCCGATAGCGCGAAAATTTATCGGTGCGGTCAAAGTTTTCAGTCGAATCGGAAAGAACTTCGATAATAACTTTCGGGTTTAAGACAATATCACGGTGTTTATCGTGATATTCGGGTTCGCCGCAAATAACGACAACATCGGGATACGAAAACATTCCTTTCATCACTTGACTGCTTTTGTTTGAAAGCGAACCGCTCTGCACTTTTGTATCTTTGGAACGCACCCGACAATCTTTGCCCTTCAATTGTGAACGAATTTCACCAACCAAATTCGTGCAAATATCGCCGTGTTCGCCGCTTTCACCCGCCATTTGATAAATTTCGCCGTCAACATATTCATAGCGTTCGTCGGTTGCGCGGTCAATCTCTAAAAATTCTCCGGTTGTGAAAAAATAAGATTCTTTTTGTTTCGCTAATCCCATAATCTTAATTTTACATCAATTCGTTGAAAAACAAACGCGGATTGTTTCTTTGGCGATTTTACTTTATCATTTTTACTTTTATCAGAGGAATTATGAGCAAAGGATTAACAAAAAGGTCGGAAAATTATTCGGAATGGTATAACGAAATCGTCAAACGCGCCGAACTCGCGGAAAATTCCGCCGTGCGCGGCTGTATGGTGATAAAACCTTACGGGTTTGCAATTTGGGAAAAAATGCAGCGTGCGCTTGACGATATGTTCAAGGAAACAGGTCATCAAAACGCCTATTTTCCGCTGTTCGTGCCGAAATCTTTTCTTGAAAAAGAAGAAGAACACGCCGAAGGATTTGCCAAAGAATGCGCTGTCGTAACGCATTATCGTTTGAAAAATAATCCTGACGGCAAAGGTTTGATTGTTGATCCGAACGCCAAACTCGAAGAAGAATTGATTATTCGCCCGACTTCGGAAGCAGTTATTTGGAACACTTATAAAGGCTGGATTCAATCGTGGCGCGATCTTCCTTTGCTGATAAATCAATGGGCAAACGTCGTGCGTTGGGAAATGCGAACACGCATCTTTTTGCGAACCGCCGAATTTCTCTGGCAGGAAGGACACACGGCTCACGCGACAAAAGATGAAGCCGTCGAAGAAACCGAAAAAATGCTCGGCGTTTACGCGACTTTCGCCGAAGAATGGATGGCGTTGCCCGTTATTCAAGGCGCGAAAACCGCCAACGAAAGATTTGCCGGTGCGGAAGATACGCTTTGTATCGAAGGTTTGATGCAGGACGGCAAAGCCTTACAATGCGGAACTTCGCATTTTCTCGGACAAAATTTTGCAAAATCTTTTGATGTGAAATTTGTCAATAAAGAAAACGAACTCGAATACCCTTGGGCGACGAGTTGGGGCGTTTCGACGCGCTTGATGGGCGCGTTGATTATGGCGCATTCCGACGATAACGGCTTGGTTTTGCCGCCGAAACTCGCGCCGATTCAGGTTGTTATCGTGCCGATTTACCGCGCCGAAGAAGATTTGGCAAAAATTGCCGAAAAAATTCAGCCGATTATCAATGAATTAAAATCGAAAGGAATTTCGGTCAAATTCGACGACGACGACAAATATAAACCCGGCTACAAATTCGCTGAATACGAACTGCGCGGCGTTCCCGTGCGTTTGGGAATCGGAATGCGCGATCTTGAAAACGGGACGATTGAAGTCGCCCGACGCGATACTTTGTCAAAAGAATCGCGTCCGATTGACGGAATCGCCGCTTATATCAAAGATTTGCTCGACGAAATTCAATCGAGTATTTATCAAAAAGCCTTAAAATTCCGCGAAGAAAATACTTTTAAAGTTGATTCGTGGGAAGAATTCAAAGAACAAATCGAAAAAGGCGGATTCATTTTTGCACATTGGGACGGCACGAGCGAAACGGAAGAAAAAATCAAAGAAGAAACAAAAGCGACGATTCGCTGTATTCCTTTTAACGCGAAAAATGAAGAAGGAAAAGACGTTTATTCGGGCAAACCTTCAAAACAAAGAGTCGTTTTTGCGCGGGCTTATTGATTTCAGCGATAGACTATTTGTATAAGTTTATTGATTTTGGAATTTGTTCTATGAATATTAATAGAATTACTTTGTAGTTACCGAAAGAAGGTCAAAATATCTTGCTAAACAAACATTTTGACCTTCTTTCGGATTTGCGGTCGGAAGCATTTCGGCGCGTCCAAATCCGAGTTCATATTCGTCTGCGTTTATGTTTGGTATAATCACATCACTTATCCCGCTGCTTTTCGCTGCCGATATTTCTCGCTCGATTTCATCCCATTTAGCTGCATACATTTCGGCTTTTTCACCCAAAGCAAATGTTTTCTTGGCGGAAGCCAGCGGGACCAACAATAATAGTATTAAGGCTGTTGAGGCTGCCGCCAAAGTCCAGAATTTAAGTCTGGTATAATCCGCGTAAGAATTTAAAAATGACTGCATAGCAAGAAAACCGGCGAACATCATAAATGTTACAAGAACGAATTTAGGCAAAATTTGCGCCCGCAGTGGTAATGTTTCCGACAAGGCGTAAAAGGCGGGAACGAAGCAGATGAGTATTAGAAAAAAACCGACAATTATACATAATGCAATTATAGCTAAAGCCGATTTTATCTTTATGCCGGAAAATGTCGAAGCTATTTTATTATTAGGTTTTCGTTCATAAAGCATCAGCGCAAGCCAAGCGGGAAACACCAAACTTAAAAGTGAAACTCCGCGTGAGCGGCGAGAGTGTCTTTCGGCAAAATTTAACGTATAAATAAATGACGATTTAACTATCGAAAATTTAGAAGCAGGTGTCGGTAAAACAGCTTGTCTGTTTTTATTTCCGGGAGCAAAAAAGACAATTGAAAATGCCAGAACAGCTCCAAACAAGCTGACCAAAATAAAAGTTGAACTTATTTTTTTTGTACCATAGAAAAAACAAATCAAACCGGCTATTAACAAAACCGATAAAATTCCTATCTGTAAAATGCTGTATGTTTCAGACAATCCGCCGGCAACGAAACATAAAATAAATCCGATTAGTAACACCAATCTGAATATAAGTGGTTTAGATTTGGTTCGTGATAAAAAAACGAGCAAACCTGTCCAAATAGTAAGCAAAATAATCGGAGCTAAATATGTAAGCATCCCGGTTTGCCAGTAAAGAGATTGAACAATATCAGGAGTGCTGTTAAGCGTTGAGAAAATTACAGCTAATGTCAAAACAAAAGAACTTATTAGTGCAGACGGCAAACGAAATGCTAAAAATAGTTGGTATATTGTCCAAGTTGAGGAAATACACCAAAAAGCAACTGCCAGAAAAGGCAGCGCAGTTACGATTTGAGGTCCGAAAAGTTCTGCTATATTAACAATTATGTGATAGGAAAATCTTCCAGACCAATTTGTGTACCAATAAATCTGCGAATTAATAAATCCTTCCTGCCGTAAAGTTCCGGCAGTGCAGAAATCATCATACCAATATCTCGTAAAAAACCCGATATAAATATATGAAACTAAAGCTATAATGAATGTCAAAGCAATAATAATCAAGCAAATATAAAGCCGATTGTCGGATGATTCACTTCGAGGTTGATTAATGTTTTTTGTTTGAAACATTTGATAGCTCCCATAGCATATTTTTTCTGAAATAAAGAAATTTGTGATTAGTCTGAGATGTCTTTTCCCAAATAAAATAAAAAGGACTGCCGTAAAATTTAGTTACACAAAATTCCTGACAGTCCTTAAATCTATGCTCCGATTAAATTAATTTAACTGAATTAATTTAATTTTATCAATTATGACTTCCTCTTTTATAATTTTGCAAATACTGAAATAAAATCGGCACTAATTCATATAGCCGTTCCTGCACTTGCCTTGTACCATAAATTGCTGATAATGATACCTGAAAGAGCGAAATCTTTTTGATTCATCAAAGTTTTCTCCGTAGTTTTTTTAATTTCAAAATTATTCCACAGAAGAAACTCGTCCCTTTTAATCCTAAAATGATAAACTCTATTTTGAACTCCAACTTCAACTTTAATTTTTCAAATCCTGTGATAAACTATTTAAATACTTTCAAAAACGGTGCGTTATTGCTCGTTTTATAAAAAAATAAAAATTTAGTTGGAGAAATTTAATGGAACCGAATTTACAAAAAGAATCAGTTGATAAAGGTCATAAAAATACGAACTACGAATTAAGCAATTATGGAATCATCGAACCGGGCGCGGTTTATTGGAATTTAGAGCCGAAGGAACTTTACGAAGAAGTCAAGAAACGCGGCGAAGGCGACGTTTCTCCCGAAGGCGTTTTGCTTGTAAATACAGGCGAAAATACCGGACGCAGCGCGAAGGACAAAGCGTTTGTCGTCGAACCTTCGAGCGAAGATAAAATCTGGTGGAGCGAAGCCAACAAAAAGTTTCCGCAAGAGAATTTCAACGCGCTCAAAGACCGGATGATGGAATATCTGAAGGGCAAAGATTTGTTCGTGCAGGACACTTATGCGGGCGCGGATGAAAGATATGAATTGCCGGTTCGCATTATCACCGAACTCGCTTGGCATTCGCTTTTTGCAAATAATATGTTCGTTCGCCGAACTAAAGATACACCGTTCGAGCCGGAATTTACGGTTATCAACATTCCGAGTTTTCAAGCCGACCCGGAAATTGACGGAACACGCGCCGGAACTTTTATTCTCGTTGATCTCGGTCAAAAACTAATCTTGATCGGCGGCACGGAATACGCGGGCGAAACAAAAAAATCGGTCTTTTCATTGATGAATTATTTGATGCCGCAACGCGACGTGATGTCAATGCACTGCTCGGCAAACGTCGGCAAAAACGACGATGTAGCGATCTTTTTCGGACTTTCGGGAACCGGTAAAACCACGCTTTCGGCTGATCCTGAACGCGCTCTGATCGGCGACGACGAACACGGTTGGTCGGATGACGGAGTTTTCAATTACGAAGGCGGCTGTTATGCAAAAGTCATTAAATTAAATCCCGAAGCCGAACCGGATATTTATCGCACGACTTCGATGTTCGGAACAATTTTGGAAAATGTCGTTTATGACGAAGACACCAAAAAGATCGATTTGGACGATGCGGCAATTACCGAGAACACACGCGCTTCCTATCCGCTCGAATCAATTCCGAATATTGTCGAATCAGGACACGCCGGACATCCCGATAATATAATTATGCTGACGGCGGACGCTTTCGGCGTTTTGCCGCCTGTTTCAAAATTAACGCCTGAACAAGCGATGTATCACTTTATTTCCGGCTACACGGCGAAAGTTGCGGGAACGGAAAAAGGCGTAACCGAACCGACGGCGACGTTTTCGACCTGTTTCGGCGCACCGTTTATGGTTTTGCATCCGTCAGTTTACGCCGAACTTCTCGCCAAAAAAATGAAGGATCATAATTCGACTTGCTGGCTGGTCAACACCGGCTGGAGCGGTGGCGCGTATGGTGTTGGCAAGCGAATGTCCATCAAATACACCCGCGCAATGATTCGCGCTATTTTGGGCGGCGAACTCGAAAAAGTCGAAACGCGCGTTGATCCGATTTTCGGCGTTCACGTTCCGGTTTCTTGTCCCGAAGTTCCCGAAGAAGTGTTAAATCCGCGCAACACTTGGGAAGACAAAGACGCTTACGACGCGAAAGCCGCACATCTGGCAAATCTCTTTAACGAAAACTTCAAAAAATTTGAAGACGGCGTTTCCGACGAAGTTAAAAACGCCGCGCCGAAGGCACAGTAGTTTTTGTTACTCTTTTACACATTAAGCGGATTGATTATTATTTTTATCAATCCGCTTTTTGATGTCTTTATTTGATGTCTTTAATTGTAAGAAAAGTCGAATTTGACGGCGCAAAATTTGCTTTGCAGATTCACCTGCATAAAATGATATAATTTTTTTATTTGTTGTAAATTATTTTTGGAAAGGAGAATTTATGTTGATTACAGTTGAGGCGGAAATTGATGTCGGCGGAAATGTTCGGCTACTTGAATCTGTTGAAATCACAAAAACGACGCGGGCAATCGTAACTTTACTGGAAGACAACAACGGCGGGAAAAGTGAAAAAGGTAATGCCGCAAAAATGTTGGAATTTTTACGGGAAAATCGCTTGCCGAGAGAATCGCTGTTGAGTGCCGAAGAAATTGAAGCACAAATTGAGGAAAATCGTAATTCATGGGATTAGACGATTTTACAATTTATTTTGATTCGTGTTTGGCTATTTATTTAGTTGAAGAAAATGTTTTGTATGCATCAAAGTTGGAAACCAAATTGGCAAATTATCCAACGGCGAAAATTTGTATCTCTGCCTTGAGCGAAATGGAATGTTTAATATTGCCTTTGCGGCAGCAAAACCAGTCTTTGATTGTTAAATTTGAGAAATGGTTCACGAAAGTTACGATTTTACCGATTGAGCGCGAAATCTTTCAAAAAGCCGCGCAGCTTCGCGCAGACTTTGCGAGCTTGAAAACGCCCGACGCGCTTCACATTTCAACTGCTTTGCATCACAATTGTGATGAATTTTGGACAATTGATAATCGGCTCGACAAAATCGCTCCCAATTTGGTGAAAAATATTTTGTAAGGTATGAATAAACACAAAAATAAGTTAAAACAAAAACTTTTGCGGGAGAAAATTGACAAAAATTATATCGGTTTTCACGTTTATCGCTCGGTCAATGAAAATCTGCCTTTTATATTCTGGGAAAGATTGACGGACGAGCCGATTAAGGATGGAAATTTCAACGATCAAGCCGCTGCCGTTGGCGAGCGTTACTTTTATAAACTCACGCAGGTTGACGCGAACGGCAATGAAAGTGCGCCGATTACACCCAAAACTACTTTTACAGACCACGCCGGAAACAGTTTCAATCAAAATCCGCTGATTGATTTTGCCGGTTATAATATGTATCGTTCCGCCGACAAAGACGTGCCGCTCGACAAATGGGAACGGCGCAGCAAAGAACCGATTCCGACGACGGAATATAAAGACGAAGGCGTTGAATCGGGCGAGATTTATTTCTATTACGTTCGTGCAGTTGATTCAAAAGGCAATGAAAGCACACCGTCGGAAATTATGCGCGTTATTAGAAAATAAGTTTTTGTTTGTTTAAAATCAAAAAAAAGCGAAATTTGTTATCATAAAATTCACAACAAAATTTACAAGGAGAATAATTATTATGGTAAAAAAAGCATTATTTGCAAAATTAAAGGCAAAACGGGGAAAAGAATCTGAACTCGAAGCATTTTTGAACAGCGGTTTGGAATTGGCTCAACAAGAAGAATTGACGGTTAATTGGTACGCGCTGAAATTTGACGATTCGACATTCGGAATTTTCGATACTTTCGATGGCGAAGAAGGACGCGACGCGCATTTAAACGGTAAAATTGCCGAAGCATTGATGGCAAAAGCCGGCGAATTACTTGCCGAATCGCCGAAAATCGAGAAAATTGATTTGCTTGCCGTGAAATAAATTTACGGTTAAAACAAAAAAGGCGGTTTGTTCAAGCCGTCTTTTTTGTTCTATGCAGAATTTATTTCGATTTCGCAAAATGTTGTATAATAAAATCTCGGACAGAATTTTTCGCATATTTTTCATCATATAAACGTATTTTTTAAGGAGATAATTATTATGAAAAAAGTTAGCATTCGTTATTGCAAAGTCTGAGCATCGTATCTTCCAAAAGCCGTCAGTTCGGCGGCAATGATAAAAAATGAGTTCGGCATCGAACCGGAATTGATCGAAGGCAATCGCGGTGAATTCACGGTTTGGGTAGATGAACGGCAAGTCGCACAAAAGGGTTGGATTATGTTTCCGTCTGATGAAAAAATCGCGGCGGCAGTGCGGCAGGCGTTGGCAAAATAATTTAAGGAGAAAAAAATGAACACAACTTTTGAAAGCAGTTACGGAAATTATTCGGCGGCGGAAGCCTTGCCGGCGGAACGCGCCGGTTTTATCCGCAAAACCTACGCACATTTGGCGGGCGCGATTTTGGTTTTTACATTGATGGAAGCCTATCTGATCAGTTCGGGCAAAGGTCTTTGGATTGCTCAAACGATGCTCGGCGGACGTTTTTCGTGGTTTATCGTGCTGGCGGCGTTTATGGGAGTTTCGATGCTCGCTACTTGGTGGGCGAATTCGCAAACCTCTAAAGCGATGCAGTATATGGGTTTGGCACTTTATACCGTGGCGGAAGTGATTATTTTTCTGCCGTTGTTATATATCGTTGCCAGTTATTCCGATGGTTATCAGATTTTCGCCAAAGCCGGATTGGTTACGGGCGGATTATTTCTCGGATTGACGGCGGTTGTTTTTTTAACGCGCAAAGACTTTTCGTTTTTAGGTCCGATTCTCGCAATCGGCGGATTCGTCGCGCTCGGTTTGATTGGCGCAAGTCTTTTGTTCGGCTTTAGTTTAGGAAGTATCTTCTCGTTTGCGATGGTTGCCTTTGCGGGCGCGGCGATTCTTTATCAAACTTCCGGCATTTTGCATCAATATCGTCCCGACCAGCACGTTGCCGCTTCGCTCGCTTTGTTTGCCAGCGTCGCGCTGTTGTTCTGGTATATTATCCGAATCTTTATGGGTTCGAGAGGTTAACTTTATTGCAGATTAAAAACCGTGAAGCTGCCGACAAAGTTTTTATCGTAACTTTTGTCGGCAGCTTCACGGTTTTTTAAATTGTGCAAAATGTAACACCAAACTGCGTGAAAAAGATGAGAAATATCTCGCGTTCCGTTTTTATTCAATCGTGGTTCTAATTTCGTTTGAACCGGCATCGCTCGACCACATTTGCGGCGTTTCGGCTTCGATTTCTTCGACAATCGGTTCTGCTTCCAAGGCGAACTGTAACACTTCATCAATCGAATAAACCGCGTGAATCGTCAAATCTTCGCGCACTTCTTCCGGCACATCAACCAAATCCTTTTCATTTTCCTTTGAAATAATAATGGTTTTCAAACCGAAACGATGCGCGGCGAGCAATTTTTCCTTTAGACCGCCAATCGGTAAAACCTTTCCGCGCAATGTTATTTCACCGGTCATCGCCACATCGTGCCGCGCGGGTTTGCCGGTCAGAGCGGAAACCATCGCCGTCGCCAATGTAATTCCCGCGCTCGGACCGTCTTTCGGAATCGCACCTTCGGGAACGTGAATGTGCAGGTCTTTTCTGTGAAAATCCTTTTGGTCAATGCCGAGTTTTTCGGCGCGGGTGCGAACGCAGGTCAAAGCGGCGTATGCCGATTCCTGCATAACTTCGCCGAGTTTCCCTGTTAATTTGACGTTGCCGCGTCCTTTTACAATCGTCGCTTCGACCTGCAAAACATCGCCGCCGACTTCCGTCCAAGCCAAACCGTTGACCAAACCGATTTCCGATTTTCTGGCAATATCCTGTTTGCGGAAACGAATCGTTCCCAAAAGTTCGCGCACTTTTTCCGCGTCAATAACTTCTTTAAAATCTTCATTCTTACCGGATGCGACAAATTTTCTGGCTATTTTTCGCAAACACGAACCGATTTCCCTCTCCAAATTGCGAACGCCCGCCTCGCGCGTGTAATGGCGAATGATCTCCAAAACACCGTCGTCGGTGAATTTCACTTTTTCCGCATCCATTCCGTTACCTTCGGCTTGTTTCGGAATCAGATGGCGTTTGGCAATCTGCGCTTTTTCGCGTTCCGTGTAGCCGGAAAGCGACAAAACTTCCAGTCTGTCTTGCAGCGCGGCGGGAATCGTGTGCAGAACATTCGCCGTCGCAATAAAGAAAACCTGCGATAAATCGTAATCAACATCCAAATAATGATCGCGGAAGGTGTTGTTTTGTTCGGGATCAAGAACTTCCAAAAGAGCCGCCGACGGATCACCGCGAAAATCCTTGCCGATCTTATCAACTTCGTCCAGTAAAATCACCGGATTAACTGTTCCGGCGCGTTTCATCAACTGCACGATTTGTCCGGGCAGCGCACCGATATAAGTTCTTCGATGTCCGCGAATTTCGGCTTCGTCGTGAACGCCTCCGAGCGAAAGACGCACAAATTTTCTGCCCGTCGCATTGGCGATTGATTTGCCCAGAGAAGTCTTTCCGACACCCGGCGCACCGACAAAACACAAAATTGTTCCCTTCGGATTTTTGACGAGTTGGCGAACTGCCAAATATTCCAGAATGCGCTCTTTAATTTTCTCCAAACTGTAATGATCTTCGTTCAAAATCTTTTCGGCTTCGCTCAAATCGTCAATTTCCTCCGAAGTTTCCTTCCACGGAACATTTATCAGCCAATCGAGATAAGTGCGCGAAACGGTTGATTCGGCGGACATCGGAGGCATCGCTTCGAGCCGCGCAAATTCCTGCATCGCCTTGTCTTTGGCTTCTTCGGTCATCCCGACTTCTTCGATTTTCTTTTTCAATTCTTCGAGTTCGGCTTTGTCGTCCTTGCGTCCGAGTTCTTTGTGAATTGATTTAATTTGCTCATTTAAATAATATTCGCGCTGATGTTTGTCCATCTGCTTTTTGGTGCGGGCGTGAATATTGCGGTCAAGATGTTTCTTTTCAATCTCGGCTTCGAGAATTTCGATTAACCGCTGTAATCTTTTTTGAACCGAAAAAGTTTCCAGTAATTCCTGTTTCTCACTAACTCCGATGTGCAGATGCGAACTCATCGCATCGGCAATCTGCGCGGCGGAAATTCCGCGCAAGCTGGCGTTCAAATTATCCGTGTAAGAGTCAGGCGAAACGCGCAAAAGCTGTTCGATTAGTCCGTGAATTTTTTGTAAAAGCCCGTCCGTTTGAATACCGGATTCGTCAACCGACGGAATTTTTCGCACCATCGCAAAAAACATTCCTTCGTCGTCCTGTTCAAAACGGACGGCTTGCCCGCGCTCACGCCCTTCGACGACTACTTTTATCTGTCCATTGTCCTGTTTTTGCGCCTGCAAAATTCTTCCTAATGTTCCGACTGTATAAATCTGGTCGGGATTCGGTTCGTCAATCGTCGCATCGTGCTGAGTGGCGAGAAAAATATTTCTCTCGCCCGTCATTGCTTGCTCTAAAGCCCGCACAGAACTCGGACGACCTATTTTAAAGGCGACTTTGGTAAAAGGAAAAATAACGACATCACGGATTGGCACCATCGGATAACGTGCAATATCCGTCGGCATTTGGTCTGAAAATTCTTGCATAATTTGTAATTCTCTTTCTGGGAAAATCTAATTTGTGATTTTAATAAATGCTTATTAGCTTCGATATTTTAATTTTAGAACATTTAAGATGACTTTTGCCAATATTGAGAGAGATTATTATTTTTATCGCAAAAGTTCCAAAGATTTAACCGCTGCCAACGTCCGCGAGTCGACTCCGAGTTTATTGTAAATATGTTCAATATGTTTTTGAACCGTGCGCGGGCTGATGTAGCATAATGAAGCAATTATTTCATCGGACTTGCCTTGTGTTATCAAGACTAGAATCTCAGATTCACGTTGAGTTAAGTTTAGAGGTTTGAGTTCATCGGGTGTAAGCGATGTTTTTTCTTTAAGTATGAAGATTATTTCTCGTGTAGGCGCGTTATAAATCAAGCGAACGAATAATTTTCCGCTATCGCCTTTAATGATGAGCGGCACAGATGAAGAAATAAATTGACTATTCGACAACAATTGCAGTTCCTTTACCCAGTTAATTAAAACATCCGGCAAATTATCTGTATTCGACTTTTCGTTACCAAAATATTTTGTCAGAAATAGCCTTGCCGACTCGTTGATATACTGCATACTACCATCGCCGCTAACTATAGCTACGCCCGTTGATTGATTTTGCATAACCAACTCCAGACGTTCAAAAGCCTGTGAATTTCTTATCGCCTGTATTAAATGTCCTGCCAGTAGATTTAATAACAGGCGGTCTTTTTCAGTAAAATCCTTTTGAATCCGACAGATAGCACAGGTAATAATCCGTTCGCAATCGATTGGAAGGGCAATTACCAGTTGACGGTTAACACCAACACGGCGATAAAACTGATTATATACTCCGGTTTGGTAAAAATTTTTTATCGAAAAAAAGTTACTGATTATCAGCGCATCAAATTCCTTGTCAAGAAAAATATCACCAAAGAACGGATGTTCGGTAACACAGTCGGCAAAAATCTGTAAATCATCCTTAATCAAAGCGGCAACGGAATCCCAAGCTATAGTTCCTTTGTGAACGCCCGCTAAATCAAACACATCAAAGGCAATAATTTCACCGGCGATAACAATTTTAACACTGTCAATTAAGCGTCTTCCCAAACCGGACGGATTTGTATCTGAGTGCAAATTGTTAATGCCGAAAAGAAGTTTTTCTAAGTCTTTTTGACTCGGATGTCCCATTTTAAATCTCTCTCTCAAAATTGATTTCCCAAAGTACATGATAAAAATGGACAAAACATTACAACAATTTTCATTTATAACTATCTATAAAAATATTGCTTAATTTTTTAACAAATTTTCTTTTAAAAATACGCAAAATTGCGTATTTACATCATTGAAATTCTGACATATCATTTTTGCAAAACGCAGCCCCGTACACTTTTTTAAAGATAGTTCATTTATTTTTATAGGCTTTCATCACTTTTGGTGCGTTTGTAAATAGAATCACAATTAATTAATCAGTAGAAGCAAAACAACTTTTGTCTTCTTATTGCCTTACTTTTTAGACAATTACGCCAAAATCGAAGACTAATAAGATCTCAATTTTTGCCGAAAAATTTTAATAAATGAAGAAATTAAAAAAATGTGTAATGAAATGCCGAAAAGACACTTTTAAATTTTGATGGAATTTCCTGTGTTAGTAACAAGAGCAAAAATTCCACGAATAACTTGATGAATCATAACCTTTGAATTATTGCTTTTGAATTATTGCTAAAAATCACGGGCGAATCTTAATTACCCCTAATTTACTTTTAACTTGAGGAGATGTATATGTCAGAAAAAAACCAACACCTTGCGGTTCACAAAAAAAGTTTCACCGACGTTCAGGCTTTAAATTTACCTAAAGAAGGAATGCTGATCTTTGATTCTGAGGGGAAAGAAGGCGGGTTTTATCAAAGCCGCTATCCCCATGTTCCAAACGAGGACTCAGGCTTAACTATCGGTCGGGGCTATGATATGAAAACAAAAACTAAACCGGAGATTTTGCAAGATCTTTTACACGCCGGCGTAGATAAAGAACAGGCTAAGAAGTTTATAGATGCTGGTCATATCAATGTAAAAGGTGAAAGCGCAAAAGAATATATTAAGGAAAAAGAGCTTGAAGATTTTTCTTTGACTCCGATCCAACAGCTCAAACTTTTTGAAATTTCACTTGCCAAGGAAACCAGTGAGGTTAAACGAATTTGTTCCAAGAAAGACACTGTCCAAAAATACGGAAAAGTTGATTTTAAAAAGATTCATCCGGCGATCAAAGAAGTTCTTGTTGACTTAAAGTTTCGCGGCGATTATACGACTGAATCAAGAATGCTTTTACAAAAACACGCAGCAGATAACAACCTAGAAGAATTCGCCAAAGTTATTCAAGATAAAAATAATTGGAAAAAAGTTCCCAAAGATCGTTTTGACAATCGCTCTAAATATCTAGAAGAACAATTAAAGAAAAATAAAACTAAAACACTTCTTCCTTAAAGCATTTAAAAACATAATTTTGAAAAGCGTTTCCGGTTCATAACAGATGAGATGCAGCGGTTAGATAAAAAAATTATCCGGGTTTGCCTGAAACAATTTCAATGTTTTTTGGACATTACCGATTTCAATAAGAACTGAATTTATCAGCTAATGAAATCACATTTAAGAAAGAAAATTACTGAAATAAAAAAAATTGTGTAATGGATTTAAAGAAATTCCCATTACTAATAGAACAATACAAATTAATCAATGGCAGGATACTAAAGTCACAACGACCTTTTACCGCTCCTGTCCCTGACAGATATTGAAAATGAATAGAAAGATCAAATTAATTATTACGGATAAATTTAATTAAACCGTAATAATCAAAACAATGTAGAAGAGCAAAACCTTAAAGTAAAAGTGTTTAGCAGCAGCGAATCTGCCGACGGCTAATTGGATTTCAATCTAAGCAAAAATTAAATAGTCAGTATCACGACATAAACAGGAGATTAATTATGAACAGCAAAGAAAACTATTTTCAATCAGGCAAACCCGCACAATTACGTCAAACTCAATTATTGACCGGATTTTCACCAGTAACCACAATGATAAAAAACCACTTCAGTAAATCGGTATTGTTAATGATCTTAGTGTTTATGATAATGCCAATCTTAATGATCAAGGTCATACGAGCGCAAGAGTCGGCACCTTTACCTCCGGCTCGCCCCATTATAAACCAAATTGATGATGATTCGATTGCTCGTAAAAAAGATAAAAATATGTTTTCTTCCGAAACACAGGACATTTTTTCTTTTAATCTCGGAAGTATATTCTCAAATTGTTCACAAAAGCCCATTGTTATCGGAGAAACTGTAGAAAGCAGTTTGACTGACTCTGATTGCGTTGTGAATAACCGATTTGCGAATGAATATACTTTTGCAGGCAATGCAGGAGAGCAAATATCAATTACGATGAATTCATCAAGAGGATCTAAAATTGATTCATATCTGTATTTGTCAACTAACGGTGTTATGCTCGCTGCCAATGATGATAGTGGAGATAGTCTTGACTCGCAAATCTCTGACATAAACGGCTACTTTACTCTGCCTGTAACCGGCACTTACACGATTCGTGCGACAACTTTTGATGCAATTGGTCGTAAATTTCCCTATACAGGAAACTATATTCTTTCGTTAAACTCAAATGTAGGAACGCCGCCTATTTCGGGAATTGCACTTGATTACGATGATTCTAAGAGAATTTCCGATAATAACTCTTCCAATTCAGTCTGTAGCTATACCCTCTCGTCAAGCATTGACAGTTTTAACTCTAATTTTCTGAATGGGACTATTTATTGGCTAAAATCAGGAGGTTCTGTGACTCATTCCGTTAATACTCAACCAGGCTGCACATGGGCTATTGTTAACAACACTCCTTCAATGTTAGTAATTGATAATGGCGGTGGAGAAAAAACCGGAACAGGAACCTTTGTGTATCATTCTTTAGCTAATAACGGAGCATTTAGAAACGGAAGTATTTCAGTAAATACTGCAGTTAGTCAGGCTCAACTTAACATCACAAATTATCAAGATTCGCCCGCACCTGTCTGCTCACAGTCATCTATCAGCATCGGGCAAACCCTTAATAATAATAACTTATCCAACTCAGACTGTACAATTTACGGTGCTTACGCAAAGGAATATACTTTTAGCGGCACTGCAAACCAGAAGGTTTCAATTTCGATGAGTTCATCTCAGTTTACTCCTTATTTTTATTTAAGAGATCCAAATGGAACTTATCTGGTATTTGGAACTTCTTCAGCTATCACCAACTTTACTTTGCCTTCAACAGGCAACTACACGATTCAAGCAGCTTCTGCTACCCGACTGCCTTCAACTCCTGGAACCGGAGTATTTACACTTTCCGTAACAATTCCCGTAACGACATACAATATCACCGGACGAGTAACGGTAAACGGAGAAGGTTTACCTGGTGTAACCGTAAATTTAGGATTAGCCACAATTCCTAATGAGTCAAATGGCAGTGAAAGCAATAATGACATTAACAGCCCAAATGTTTCCGTTTTTACCACTTCCAACGGCGATTATACATTTACAAATGTTTCAAGCGGATATTATTTTATTACGCCCACAAAAGCGGGATACAGTTTTACCCCGCAGTCTTTACCGTATAACACAAATTCCACGCCCACACCTGCAAATTTTACAGCTCAACTTGTTTGTAATTACTCAATCAAGCCAACCGGCAATCCGAATGTGCCGGATGCCGGCGGAACATTCAGCTTTAGTTTTATAACCAGTCCGGGATGTCCTACTTCGGTTTCGAGCAACGTGCCTTGGATTACCGCTTCGAGCAGCGGCGGTATCAACGGCACTGTTACTTATACCGTTGAACAGAATAATACTACCTCGCCGCGCCCTGGAACAATCACCTTCGGCAATCAAACCTTCACCGTAACGCAGGCTGCCGCTCCGAACTGTACTTATTCGATTGCTCCGACCAGCGCACCTATCGGCGCAGGCGGCGGTAACGGCAGTTTTACGATTACCGCTCCGACAGGCTGTGTTTGGACAGCCGTCAGCGATTCGAATTGGCTGATTACTTCCGGCAGCGGCTCAGGTACCGGCACGATTCTTTATACGGCATCGGCAAATACCGCCACTTCTCCGCGCATCGGTATTATTACCGTCGGCAATGGACAAACTTTTACCTTGACACAAGCGGCGGCTCCGGCTTGCACTTATTCGGTCAGTCCGACCAGTGCGATTGTCGAGGCGACGAGCGGCACTTACAACTTTAATATCTTTGCCTCTGCGGGCTGTGCGTCGTGGACGGCGACGACTTCGACTTCGTGGATTACGACCACTTCAAGCGGCACGGGCAACGGCACGGCTTCTTATACGGTTGCCGCCAATCCGGCGGGTTCAGCCCGACAGGGAACAATCACCGTCGGCGGACAAGTCTTTACCGTCAATCAAAAGAGTCCAACCGTTACGACTTATACGATTAGCGGACAAGTAACCAACGGCGGAAATGGTTTGAGCGGTGTGAGAGTAGTCTTATCGGGTCCGATTCCTGCCGAAACAATCACCGACAGCGGCGGCAATTATCGGTTTAGTGGTTTAACTCCGGCTAGTTACACGGTTACGCCTTCATTGCCGGGGGCGATAATTTCTCCGACAAAATCAGATCTTCCTCTTCCTGTTCCTGTCAGCAATCAAACCGCTAACTTTGCGCTTGCCGTTTGCACTTATTCATTATCCGCCTCCGGCAAAGGTGTTCCGACGGAAGAATCTTCGGGCGGTTTCGTCGTCAACCCTTCGGCTGGCTGCGGTTCGATTTCGTGGCAGGCAATCAGCAATGTGCCGTGGATTATTGTCAGCAATGGCGGCGTTGGCGCGGGAACTGCGCCGGTCGGCTATTTCGTTCAGCGCAATTATGGCGCGGCTCGCTCTGGTGTGATTGCCGTCAACGGACAACTTTATACGATTGTTCAAAGTGCATTTCAGAGCGCGGCAACTAATAAAACCAACAGTCCGCAAGTTGACGCGCCGTGCGGCACGACGGTCGCTAATACGGCGACTAATCTGCGCCGACAAGTTTTTTCATTTGCAGGCAGCAGCGGTTCTTTTAATGTGAAGACTGATCGGAGTAATCTCGCCGAATGCCGCTGGTCGGCGGTGGCGGATTCCAAAGATAATTGGATTAAGGTAGCCACAGAGCGCGGCTTAAATGATGACAAGGTTTCATTTACGATTGAGGAAAACCCTGACTCCGAACCGCGTTTTGGAACTATTGCCGTCAACGGAGAAGTCTATACCGTTGTACAAACAGGTAAGCCGTATCCGGGTTGCAGCTATGCTCTGGTTCCGGACAGATTTAATTATCCGACGGCGGCGGGCGGAGTCGGCAGTTTCGGGGTTCTTCCATCTCCTTTAGATTGTCAATGGATGACGATTATTGACAAAGACGATTTATTTACTAATAAATGGTTGAAAATTACCGACATAAACCGTTCGGAAAGCGGCAGTGGGACGAAAAATTTCACGATTGAGACTAATGAGGGAACAAAAACTAATGAAAGCTCAATCGTCATCGGCGATAAGGTATTGACCATTACCCAAAATGCCGGACAACTTGCCAATTGCAGATGGGCATTTTCTTCCCCCATAGAAGATGTTTTAGCGGGCGGCGTAAGCGGCAAGCGTGTCAATGTTCTGACCGCCACCGGCTGTAATTGGACGGCGGCTGCCAGTCCGAATTCGTGGATTCATATCACGGGCGGTGTCGGAACTACCAACGGCACGGTCAGTTTCAATGTTGATCCGAACATGGGAACAACTCCCCGCGGAGGCAGAATCTCGATTACGCAAGATTCATCCGTATTTTTCACTATCACGCAAGCGGCAGCGCAAACCTGCAGCTATACGATTGATCCGGGATTTCAAAGCGTCATGAACAGCGGTGCGACGGGAACAATTCGGGTTACGGCGAGCGATAGCTGCACAACTCAGCAGTGGTCTGCCGTCAGCAATGCCAACTGGATTACAATCACGTCGGAAGCAAGCGGAACGCGTAGCGGCTCGACGAGTTTTGTGGCACAAGCCAATCCGACACCTGTTCAAAGAAGCGGCACGATCACGGTTGCCGGACGCACATTTACCGTCAATCAAGCTGCCGGCAATATCATCAGGCGGACAAGTTCCGACTTTGACGGCGACGGGCGGGCGGATATTTCCGTGTTCAGACCGTCAAACGGGGTCTGGTATCTCTTCCAATCAACCGGCGGTTTTACGGGTATGCAGTTCGGTGTGGCAAGCGACAAACTCGTGCCGGCAGATTACGACGGCGACGGCAAAACCGATCTCGCCGTTTATCGCAACGGAACTTGGTATCTGAATCGTTCGACTGCCGGATTCACCGGATTCGCCTTTGGTGCGCCCGATGATATTCCGCAACCCGCCGATTTTGACGGCGACGGCAAAGCTGATCTGGCTGTTTATCGTCCGTCGAACGGCACTTGGTATGTTTATAATCTCGTCAACAATCAATTCACCTTCGCGCAGTTCGGTGCGGCGACTGATTTGCCCGTCGTCGGTGATTACAACGGCGACGGCAAAGCAGGTTTTGCGGTGTTCCGCCCGTCAAACGGATTCTGGTATATCGCCAAACCGACCGGCACACCGGCGCAGAACTTCGATTCGGTGCAGTTGGGACAGGCGGGCGACAAACCTGCTCCAGCAGATTATGACGGCGACGGGAAGACGGACGAGGCGGTTTATCGCCCGTCAAACGGCGTGTGGTATGTGCAGAGAAGCCAAGCCGGACTTTTCGGAATACAGTTCGGCGCGCCGACGGATTTGCCGGTAGCGGCGGATTACGACGGCGACGGCAAGGCAGACGTGGCAGTGTTCAGAAACGGAACTTGGTATTTGCAGCAAAGCACGAACGGCTTTACGGGAGTACAGTTCGGGGCATCAACGGACAAACCTGTGCCAAATGCTTTTGTGCCGTAAATATTATTTAAGGATTATGCCGTCAAATAATTTGACGGCATAATCCTTTTTTTCACTTGCAAACAAGGATAAAAGAAAAAAACATGAACAAAACAACCACACTTTTAAAGACAGGCAATCCGAAAAGAATTCACAACTCTTCTTGTCAGAGCGTTTTCAATTCGATACTTTTTATAATTTTTGCGGCATTTGTCATCTTTACCGCTCCGGCAAATGCTCAAAGCCCGGTGAATGCCGGTGCTGAGGGACAGGTCTATGACGAAAACCGTAATCCTATTCCTGATGTTACTATTACTTTTAGAAATACAGAAACGGGAGTTGAAACCCGCACCCGCACAGATAAGAATGGACGATATGTCAAAACCGGCTTAACACCCGGAAATTATATTGTTTCAGCTTCTCTAACAGGGGATAAGTATTTAGAAGACGCTGTACCTAAACAACAATTCTTAGCGACTAAAACAAGAACGGTTATTCCCGATTTTATGCTCAAACCGAAAGTTATCGCCGTATCAACTCCTACTCCCGACCCAATCGGAACGGTTGGCGGAATTACGCCAACTCCAATTCCAACGTCGTCGCCGGAAGGATCGGAAGGACCGGATGTGAACGTCGGGCAAATACGCCGCGATGGTGCTTTTACCGATGAAAAGATAGTTGCGCTGCCTTTGGGCGGCACGACATTAGTTCGTTCGTTTGATGAACTTGCGCTGCTCGTGCCGGGAGTCGCACCGCCGCCGCAGGCGATCGGCGGCAGCGTCGGACCCGGTGTCGGACCCGGTGTCGGAACATCCGGGCAGTTTTCGGTCAACGGTTTGCGCTCGCGTGCCAACAATTTTATGGTTGACGGTTCGGACAATAACGACGAAGACATCGGAGTCAGACGGCAGGGCTTTTTTACATTGATTCCACAGCCGATTGAATCTGTGCAGGAATTTCAAATTATCACTTTGCTCGCCCCGGCACAGTTCGGACGCAATCTCGGAGCGCAGGTTAATGTTCTTTCCAAATCAGGCACCAACCGTTTTCACGGAAATTTATACACATTTTTTAACTCGGAAAAACTCAATGTCCGCAGCAATTTCGATTTTGTCGGTGCCAACAAAGAAATTCCTTTAACGGGCAGACAACTTAACGGAAATCCGGTAAATGTTATATTACAAGGTTCAAACCAAATTCCAGACAGGCAGATATTTGTTAAAAATGATGCCGGTGCCAAAGATTCTCTAACCTTTTTGCAGGGCGGCGGCACTTTAGGCGGACCGATTGTTAAAAATAAAATGTTCTTTTTTGTTTCTGCGGAAAGGCAAATTTTGAACGCTTCGCAGGAAACACATTTTGCCGTCCCGACGGTTGAAGAGCGCGGGTTTCTGAGAACGGGAGCGCAGGGATTTACTACTCCAACTTTAAGTGGCGGAATAGGAAGACGATTTCCGACAAGCGTTCCCGGCAATCGTCTTTTAAGTTTATTTCCGTTTCCAAATGACCCGACGGGTCTATATGAACGGAATACTTACACCCGCGTATTGCCGGCAGATGCCAGAGGACGCATAATTTCGGGCAAATATGACTATAATTTTCCAGTCGGCGAGAGGCAGCAGTTTCTTACGGCGCGTTATAATTACACTGATGATTGGCGCGATCTGCCGCAAGTCGGCGGAGCCGTCTTTTCAAGTATTCGTCCGTTAACGCGAACCGATAATTTTTCCACTTTTATCAGCGGGGAATTGACTAGCAATTTAACCAACGTATTGCGATTTTCATGGGGACGCACCCGCTTGAGATATGAAGAACCAAATAGATACAGCGAAGAATTCTTGCGAAACCCGTTTAACAATCTGACAAACAGCGACGACCGGCGTTTTCTTTTAGGTGCTTCAGTTCTTGTTAATTTGACTGTGCCAAATCCCGATGGTTCACCACCTTCGGAAGTTAGGTATTCTCAGCCCGGATTGCTTACTGAAAATGTTCTCGGACCTATCGGACAATTAAATGTTGCCGGTTTTAGTCCGGTGGGAGTTGATGTTTTTAACTTTCCACAGACAAGAATAAATAATACTTATCAGATTGCCGACACAGTATTTTTAAAGTCCGGCAGCAATGACATTGCTTTTGGAGCCGATATTCGCCGCACTTTTTTAAACAGCGATTTGCCGCGCAATTCCCGATTATCCATTACTTCGATAGGTGCCGGAACAGATTCTTTTAGTTCGAGCGGCAACGGAATTCCCAGATGCACTTCGTCGCTGATTTCTTCCAACGCTCTTTGCATTCCACAGTTTATTTCTCCGATAGACCTTTTAGCTGCCGGAAATGCAACCGGTGTTTTTCAAACATTAGTTTTACCCGGCAATGATGCAGCTATAAGTTTAGCATTTAACCAATTTAACTTTTTTGCTCAGGACGATTATACAACCCGAAAGCGAAATCTTAAAATTTCTTTCGGTTTGCGCTATGAACTAAATACAGTTCCAAAAGAAGCGAAGAAAAAAATTGAAAATAGCTTTCAAGCAGATTTGCCGTCGCAAGCCAGCGGTTTGCGACAATTTATAGATGGCAGAAGTCAAATTTTTGACCTTGACCGCAATAATCTGGCTCCGCGCATCGGTTTTGCCTATTCGCCCGATAATTCAACTGTGATTCGAGGCGGTTACGGTATTTACTACGATCAAATTCTGGGGGCGGTGGTTAGTCAATCACGCAATGTCTTTCCGACATTCACAACTTTAAATTTTGGCGGAGTGAGCGGGAATAATAATTTTTCTATTATTACTCCATACTACACAAACACAACACCTACAATGTGTGGAGGAATACCATTGATTGCGCCGGGAAGTCTAAACACTTTGAATCCTCTTATAACCCAACAACAGCTTTTTAGTTGTATTAATTCCGCATCCGCATTTCCGGCATCAATCGGAGCAACGATTCCCGAAAGAAATTTAGATATTCCTTTTTCACATCAATATTCCGTCGGAGTCGAAAGACAAATTTTTCCGAAAATGAATACCGTGATTTCAGTCGCTTACGTCGGAACTGCGAGCAGAAATTTGCTGCGTTTTAGCACCCCGAATTTAGGACGCAATAACATTGTCAGCATCAATACATTAACTTTTCCGGGTTCGCAGACGTTTTTTGGCGGCATTACTAATGCGCCTGCCAGACCAACCGCCAATATCGGTCCGATTGACCGATTTGAAACAACCGGACGTTCGCGCTATGATTCGCTGCAATTTCAGTTGCGGGGTCGGCTGAATTCGGCTAATCAAGGTTTGCAGTATCAGGTCAGCTACACACTAGGAAATGTGAAAGATAATGTTTCCGATGTTTTCGACCTTGCCGGAGCATTTGCGCTGCCGCAGAATAGCCGCAATCCATCCGGTGAATACGCCGCAGCAAACTTTGACGTGCGGCATAGATTTACTTATAACTTTATTTATGACGTGCCGAAGCTGAATAATCGAAATAGTGTTTTGAATTATGTTTTGGGCGATTGGCAAATTGCCGGAACAGGTAAATACAACACGGGACAGCCTTTTACGGTTAATTCGATTTATGACATCAATCAGGACG
This sequence comes from Pyrinomonadales bacterium, assembly GCA_038200505.1. GTDB lineage: Bacteria > Acidobacteriota > Blastocatellia > Pyrinomonadales > Pyrinomonadaceae. Next base: position 47,856 of record JBBPXX010000111.1, read on the forward strand.
GGAATTTGACGGATCGTTTGGATAATTTACAGTTTATTACCGAAACCGACGACCGGCGGCAGCCGTTGACTCGAACCTGTAATCCGAATTTCGGCGGTTGTCTGGATGCGTATAACATCGGAGCAGACGGTTCTGTTCCGCGTAACAGTTTTCGCGCCGGCAGCGTTTTAGAGTTGGATGTGGCGGTAAGCAAGCGTTTCTTTGTCAAAGAATCGCAAAATATACTTTTGCGTTTTGACGTATTTAATATTATCAATCGTGCCAACTTCGGAGTTCCGGTGCGCTTTTTAGAAGCTCCAAATTTTGGACAGACAGTCGAAACCATTACGCCCGGCAGACGCATTCAAATCGCTTTAAAGTATAACTTTTAAAGTCGGAACCGTCGGCAGCAGCGGGCAGTTAAACTTAGTTTTGAGGTATTTGATTGAAAACCTAAACCGTCCGCCGCCGCAGGCAGGTTCGACAAACACCATTCGGCTATCGCAGGCGGCTACGGAGATGTTTTATGAAACCATTAAAAGTATTGTGTTTGACGAGAATGATTTTTATTCTCATATTTTTTATTTTTATCGGTATCCCGGTTAATGGTCAGGATACCGATCTCGACCGTTATCAAAGAATCAACCCCGTAACAAGAAAAAAAACTTCGTCCGCGCCGCGGATTAGAAATCTCAAACCCCAATATATAGCGGCGATAAGGACAAAAATTAAGAAGGTTCAACTGACCAATTTATCCGTAACTACCGAGCCTAATGCTGAAATAACTATAGAATCACTTACTTCCAAAAAGAAAAATACATTGAAGGCGGATACTGAGGGAGCAGTGATTTTTGAAGACATCGCCGCCGGAGGATATAAAGTATTTTCATCTCTTGAAGGTTTTAAATCGGAAAAAGATGAAACCACTATTAAGCCGAATAAAACGGCGATAATCCATATCCCGTTAAAACGATTAACATACGATTTCCCGATTACGACAAATGTAGATAGAGGTGAGGTGCGTTACGCGCCGCTTAAATCAGACGGGCAAAATCCTGACGGAACACCGAAATTAGTTCCGGCGGGCGGTTATTGCGTAGTCCCGATTGAAAACAAAAAGGCGATTATTAAAAATTTGTCCGAAGGCGATTATATTTTGGATGTCAGTTCACCCGACGCGCCTGAATATGAGCCGAAATATGTGCGGATACGAGTTACCGAAGACTTGCTTTCTACATCGGAAAATGACGGCGCAAGTGAAAATCCGCCGACCGAAATAATTTTGCCAAACAGACAAAGCACCGGAACTTTCAATTTGAGTTCAATACGGGAAGTTTGGACATTGACGGCGGCAAATTGGAAAATAGATGCACAAGGATTAAAAACTGACGGTGCCGGAACAGCTTTACCTAAAGCCTCGAATTTTCGTTTTTATAAAGATTTTGAAATGCAAAGCACCGTCCGTTTATTAAATAACACCTCAATCGGTTTTGTGGTCAGAGCGGAAGATTCCAAAAATTATTACTTAATCAAGCTTACCGGCAGCCAAGATGAAAACGAGTATTTAGTATCGGCTTCGATTGTCAAAGACGGTAAAGAAACAGAACGAATTTTATCGAATCCAATCAAATTTTTGCTTGAAGATGTTTTAAGTAATCACAAATCCTTCGACGTGGTTATTAAGGCGCGGGGAAACATATTTCAAATCCTCGCCGAGGACGGAACAGGTGAACTCAAAAATTTGGGGAATGCCGATTTCAAGGATAATAATTTTCCGATTGGCGCAGTCGGTATAATCGGCGGCGAAAAATCGAGTTTTGAAGTCAGCCGTTTTACCGTTTGCAACGAGATTTGCAAATAAAACAGCACCGCACTTCCCGCTGAGTTACCTAAAAATTATTTTTCGATTTTTTTGAACTTGAGTGCATATTATCTATTTATCGTTTATTATTAAAGGTGAATCAAGAATTCGATAAAAATTTTAGTGTTATTCGCAATACTTTCTGCATTGAAATCTCTTATTGATACAAAGAACATTGCTAATTAACGCTAAAAATATCATTTATTTTCAGCTTTTGTTTTCAATTTCTGACACGAACAAAAAATTTTAAGAAAATAATATTTCCAATCAGCGGTTATGAAAGAGTGTCCCAAGTGTAATCTATGCTTTGACGACCATCACCAGCTTTGTCCGCAGGATAATGAAACTCTGTTCACTTCTAATAAATGTTCGACCACCTTGAGCGGACGTTATATTTTGGAAAGAAGACTGGGAAAAGGCGGAATGGCATCCGTGTTTAAGGCAAAACACCAGTTTCTTAAATCATTGCACGCCGTCAAAATCATCTCGCCGGAATTGGTCAGAGAAGACGATTCGTTACTAATCCGTTTTCGTCAGGAAGCCATACTTGCCGCCTCGATTTATCATCCGAATGTTGTCAATGTTACTGATTTCGGCGTAGAAAATGAAGATACGCCTTTTCTGGTAATGGAATATATCGAAGGCATTTGTCTTGACGATTTTTTGAAAAAAGAAAAACGCTTGTCGCCGTCTAAAGCCTTTGAAATCATTGCCCCGATTGCCCACGGAGTCGGAGTAGCTCACAGTCAGGGAATTACGCACCGCGATCTCAAACCGTTAAACGTGATGCTCCGGCACGGCTATCCGCTTGCTCAAGCTGTTAAAGTCCTTGATTTCGGATTGGCGAAGATAAAATCAACCGAATCGTTTGCTTCGCTCGTGCAGGCTAAAACTACAAATGTTCTCGGCTCTCCGCATTATATGTCGCCCGAACAGTGGGCAAATGAAGACGTTGATACAAGATCGGATATCTACAGTTTGGGCATAATGCTTTTTCAAATGTTGACCGGCGAAGTTCCTTTTAAGGGAAATTCGATACCGACAATTATGTATCAGCATTTGCAAGTCCCCGTGCCTTCATTTTCTTCACTCGGAATGAACGCGTCACCTCAAATAGAAGCCGTCATCGAAAAAGCATTGGCAAAAGACCAAGCTGAACGCTTTGCCATTGTAGATGAGTTTTTGTATGAATTGGAAAAAGCCTTGACAGCCAAGGAAATTCCAACCGCTTCGAGTTCAAATATCGAAACCGCCGTTCTTCCCGATTTGGATGAAGCAGTACGGGAAACTGAGACCAATTTAGGCAAAGACTTTGCGAATACTTATAATTTGCCCTACTTGAATTCGTTTCAAAACGAAACTCTGGCAACTTATTTTAATCAGCCGAAATCATCAGAACCTAAACCGACCGACAAGTTAGAACAACAGTTTGTCAGCGCACAAAACCGCGCGGAAGCGGCTCGCACTAAAGTCAACGAAGCCGAAAAGCTGGCATTAGAATTTAATGAAGCCCAAAAAGCAGCGGAAGATGCCCGCCGAAAAGTTGTTGAGGCTCAAGAAAAACTCGAACAAAACATTCGCCGCCGGATGCAGGCGGAAATGGATACTAAATTGGCGGCGGAAAGGGAAGCGCGTGAAAAAGCCGAAGCCGAAGCACATCTTTTATTGGAAGAAGTTAATGCCCGCAAGGAAGCCGAAGAACGGGCAAATGAACTAGCCAAAACTGCTTTGGAAGCCCAGCACCGCGCCGAAGAAGAACGCCGGAAAGCTGAAATAGAAGTTCAGCACAGACAACACGAAGAAAATACGCGACGCGAAGCCGAAGTAGCGGCGTTAAAATTAACCAAGGAAGTGGCGGAAGCCAAAAAGAAATACGAGGAAGCAAAAAAAGAAGCTGAATATGAAGCATATTATCGTTTAGAAGCGGAAAATAAACGTAAAAAAGTCGAAGAGGAAATACAGAGAATCGCGCAAGCCGAAGCTGAAAAAAGACAAATAGCCGAAGCGCAGGCGGCAGCGCAAATCAAGGAACAGGCAATCCGTTTGGAGCAGCAATACTTGGAAGCGCAGCAAAAAGCCGACCAAGCCCGCCGCTTAGCCGAAACTGAAGCCCAAAAACGCGAATGGGCGGAGATGGCGCGAATAAAAGCCGAAGAGGAAGCACGACGTTTAGCCGAAGAAATTATCGAAGCTCAAAAACAATTGGAAGAAGCGCAGCAGATTGCCAAATCCGAATCGGAAAAAAGAGCTTTGGAAGAAGCGGCGCGAAGAAAAGCCGAAGAAGAAGCGCGTTCATCTTCACTGGCAAACCAGCAAAATGTCGAAAGTTTCAAAAAAGATTTGTTGCTCCAGCTTGAAGAAGCAAAGCAATTGGCAAAATCCGAATCGGAAAAGCGGGCGTTGGAAGAATCAGCGCGAAGAAAAGCCGAAGAAGAAGCCCGCTCTCTTTCGTTAAGTCATGAAAATTTAAGGAAATCAAACCGAGTTCTGCAAAATCAATCTGTCGGAAATATTTCATCCGAAAATCCGCCCTTCATTTCAAAAGGTGAAATATCAACCGGTTTTTATGATTCTGCTTCGGGAGAAATACTAAAAAACACATCTTCATCCGACATTCTAAACACCAGTCAAATTACCGCTCGTAAATTTTCAAATCCCGTATTTATTTTGACCGGACTTTTCGTCATTCTCTTCGCAGGTATCTTTGGGAGTTATTTGTTTTATCGTTCAATAAGTAGTCCTTCAACCGTCGCAGATAATCCGAATCCGGTTATGACAAACGATAAACCCGAAATTGCCAAACCCGACCTGCCCGCCAGAATAGCTGATAAAATGGTGCCAATCACCGGCGGCACATTTCAAATGGGAAGAGATGATGTTCCGGCAGGTGAAGAAGAAGAATATAGTTTTCAATTTCCGCAACACTCCGAAATAGTCGGAGGCTATTATATTGACCGCACGGAAGTTACTAATGAAGAATATGCCGAATTTGTAAAGGCAAAAGGAAAGAAAGTACCTGAGAATTGGCAAGACGGCAAACCGCCTGTAACGGAAGACAAATTTCCCGTTACATATATTTCTTATGACGATGCCGTCAGATTTGCCGACTGGATTACAGAACGCGACAACGTGCCTTGTCAATTACCGACTGAAAAGGAATGGGAATATGCCGCCCGCAGCGGAGCAAAACAGTATATTTATCCGTGGGGAAACGATTGGATTCCAAACCGCGCAAATATAGGTTCTAAACTTCCCAAAGAGGTTGGCACCTCCGGCGATGAAACTGAAGTAGGCGGAGTGCAGGATATGTTGGGAAATGTGTGGGAATGGACATCTACACCATTTAAGTATTACGAAAATTTTTCCGAAAGGAAGAAAGAAATTAAATTTACAAAGAGTGAATTTATGTTTACAGATATTTCTCGAGCCGTTCGAGGCTCATCATTTGAAGCAAACCCGGAACAAATTAACAATAAAAATTTCCTTTTAACATCCAGGTTACCGAGAAATAAAGGCAACAAGCTGCCATATCTCGGATTTCGCCTTGTTTGTCGCCCATAGGATATGTGAACACAATTGATCAGCTTTGAAAAGAACAATCCTTTTGCCTATCTTTTGCCCTTTTGAAATCAACTTGCCGCTTCTTTAAGCCGCTTCATCCAATTCGCGTACAATTTCCAATGTCGGAGTTTTGCGTTCGACCATTTCTTTGGTGATTGTTAATTCTTTTACCTTCTTTTGCGACGGCAAAGCGTACATCGGCTGGAGCAGGATTTCTTCTAAAATCATCATCAATCCGCGTGCGCCGACCTTTCGATTGAAGGCTTGATGGGCGACGGCTTTGATGGCATCGTCGGTAAATTTCAGACGCACGTTGTCGAATTCAAATTTGCGCTGGTATTGTTTGATGAGCGAGTTTTTCGGCTCGGTCAAAATCTGCACGAGTGCGGCTTCATCTAATTCGTGCAGAGTTGCCATTACCGGAATTCGTCCGACAAATTCGGGAATCAAACCGTAATGAATCAAATCTTCCGGTTCGAGATTGTCAATCGCGTCGGCTTGCCGTTGGCGGCTGGATTTTATTTCGGCTTGGAAACCAAGTGATTTATTGCGAAAACGCTTTTCAACAACTCTGTCAAGACCAATAAACGCGCCGCCGCAAATGAATAAAATGTTGGTCGTGTCAATCGGCACAAATTCCTGCTGCGGATGTTTGCGTCCGCCCTGCGTCGGAATATTGGCGATTGTTCCTTCTAAAATTTTTAGTAAAGCCTGTTGAACGCCTTCGCCCGAAACGTCGCGCGTGATCGAAGGATTGTCGTCTTTGCGGCAGATTTTATCAATTTCGTCAATATAAATAATGCCCGTCTGCGCTTTTTCCACATCGTTTCCGGCTGATTGCAAAAGCCGTAAAATGATATTTTCAACATCTTCGCCGACGTAACCGGCTTCGGTCAGAGTCGTCGCGTCAACAATGCAGAACGGAACGCTCAGAATTCTCGCCAGAGTTTGCGCCAGCAGCGTTTTGCCAGTTCCCGTCGGACCGATCAGCATTATATTGGATTTTTGCAGTTCGACATCCGGGCGAATTTTCGCCATTTCGATGCGTTTGTAATGCTGATAAACGGCGACGGAAAGACGTTTTTTCGTTTCTTCCTGACCGATGACGTATTCGTCAAGGAAATTTTTAAGTTCTAACGGTTTCGGCAGCGCGGAGCGCACATTCGCCGTTTCCGCCTGCTCGTCGTCGTTGATGATTTCGTTGCAGATGTCTATACATTCATTGCAAATATAGACACTCGGTCCGGCAATCAATTTCTTGACTTCGTTCTGCGATTTGCCGCAAAACGAACAACGCAAAAATTCTTCGGGTCGTCTTAATGCCATAAAGTTAGTCCGGGAAGTCTGGGAAGTCTGGGAAGTCTGGAAAGTCTGGAAAAAGATTACTTCCAAGACTTCCCAGACTTATTTCTCTCTATGTTCGATTACTTCGTCAATTAAGCCATATTCTTTGGCTTGGATCGGGGACATAATGCGGTCGCGTTCAACGTCGAGTTCGACTTGATCAAAAGATTGTCCACTGTGATGAGCGATAATTCTGGAAGTCATTTCACGCATTCGCAAAATTTCCTGCGCCATTATGCGAACGTCGGTTTCCTGACCGCTCGCGCCGCCTGACGGTTGGTGAATCAAAATGCGCGAATGCGGCAGTGCGAAACGCTTGCCGGGCGCGCCGGCAGTCAATAACAACGCCGCCATCGAAGCGCATTGTCCGACGCAAATTGTCGTTACGTCGTTTTTGATGAACTGCATCGTGTCGTAAATTCCCATTCCCGCCGTGATCGAACCGCCGGGCGAATTAATATAGATATTGATGTCGCGTTCGGGGTCTTCAGCTTCCAAAAATAAAAGTTGGGCAACCAGCAGATTGGCAACCATATCGTCAATCGGCGTGCCGATAAAAATAATACTGTCTTTCAAAAGACGCGAATAAATGTCAAACGCTCGTTCGCCCCGCGAAGTTTGTTCGACAACCATTGGTACTAACATAATTTTTTTCTCTTCTCTTTAAGTGTTTTCAGGTTTGAACTATTTCGTTTAAGAATTACTTTAACTCGGCGTTGATAAGTGTTGAAATGACAGCCATTGTCATCGCAATAGATTTTACATATTATCTTCCGAATTGCAAAGTCCAAAACAAATAATTTTCAAACCTTCAAACTATTTATGGTAAAACTATTCCTTGTTCGCCGATTCTTTCTTGGTTTCTTTCGGTTCGGCTTTCTTTTTTTCAGCTTTCGGTTTCTTTTCTTTAGGTTTTTCCTCTTTCTTCTCTTCCGAATCTGTTTCGACTTCGGCTTTTTCTCCGGTTGTTTCTTCCGGCGACATTTGCGGCTGAGCCTCATCAATCCATTCGCCGTCGGTAACTTGCGCGTGTTTGACTAACGCTTCGATAGATTTGCGGGTTCGCAAACTGTTGGCGATATTTTCTTCGCCGCCCTGCTGTTTTGCTAAAGATGCGCGAATTTCTTCGGGCGTTGTGCGGTAATAATCCGCCATTCGTTCAATTTCCTCGTTTAGTTCGTCGGTTGAAACTTCGACGTTTTCGAGTTCGGCGATTTTTTCCAGCAGCATCGCGCCGCGCACGTCTCGTTCGGCTTGTCCGCGCATTTGGTTATACGCCATTTGAACGAAATCCTTTTCGACTTTGTTCAAATCCACGCCGCGCTGCGATAAATCCTGCGCGAAATTGTTTAAAAGATTACGCGCTTGAAGTTCGATCATTGCGTTCGGAATTTCAAATTCGTGGTTTTCGATCAATTTGGCGATCAAATCGTTGCGAACCCGCGCATCGGCATCGGCTTTGGCGACCGAATCCAAATCTTCGCCCAATTTTTTTCGCAAATCGTCCATTGATTCAAAGCCTTCATCCAAACTGTTCGCCCATTCATCGTTCAACTCGGGCAGTTCGATTTTGCCGACGCTTTTAATTTTCGCTTTGTAATTAACGGTTTTTCCCGCCAGCATTGGCGACGTAAAATCTTCGGGATATGCAACGGTAAATTCCTTTTCTTCGTCTTCTTCGACTCCGACCAGATTTTCGGTGAATGATTTTTCAATCAATTCGTCGCCCAATTTTATTTCCAAATCGTCAGCTTTGATCGGTTCGCTGTCCGGTTCGTTTTCAAAAGAACCCTCCAGATCAACGATCACCGTGTCGCCTTCTTCTGATTTGCGGTCTTCAACCGGAATCAATGTGGCAAATTCCTGCCGGCGTTCGTCTAAAATACTTTCAAGTTCGCCGTCTTTAATCGGTTTGACGCGGCGCGTAATTTCCAAACCTTTATATTCAGGCGTTGGAATTTCCGGCATAACTTCGACGTGAACGTGCAAAGTTACGGGCTGCGAACCGTTTAATTTGACAGTTTCAGCATCGTCCAAGTGCAGATGCGGTTCAGCCAGCGGAGTCAAATCGAATTCTTGAATCGCTTCAGCAACTCGGTTTGACAGAAGTTCCTGCAAAGTTTCCGATTTTATTTCATCTTTATAACGCAGACGCACGACATCAACCGGCGCGTTTCCTTTGCGAAATCCCGGAACCTGCACCGCGCTCGCGTATTTTTTGCTGACTTTGTTATATGCTTCGCGCACGACTTCCGGCTCGATTTCGATTTTTATTTCTTTCTGTGTCGGCGACACTTCGATAAGTTCTGTTTTCATTTATTAAAATAATAGCCTTCCAATGACTTTATAAAATATATCAATGAAGGCTTTCCTCGTTAAAACAAGTAATCAATTAAAATTAAATTACCGATAAAATTAAATTTTTCCTGTAAATTATAATGTCAATTCGTCATAGAAAAGAATAACGAACTTCCAAATAAATGTCGAATATGGCTTTTTCCAATCGTGTTTTGACAGCAAGCGAAACAGGCGGGACATTGACGGAAAGCGAAAATAAAAAAGCAGATGTCATCGAAAAATAACAATCTGCTTTTCAGTCAACAAACTTTAATACCATTTAAGTTTAAAACGGTATTTGTCCGCGCCGCCTTTCGGGTCTGCAACCTGCACGATTGTCGTGTAATTGTTGCGGCGATTCGGTTTTTGAAAGATAAAAACTCTTCCGCGCCCGTCCTTTTTATCAACTCTGGCATTCGCATTTCTGCGCGGCACACGCCCGTCAAAATCGAATCTGTCATCGTAATAAGCACGACCTTTGATGTGTCGAATGCGGACATTCCGGTTACGAATTATGACTTGAATAGTATCGTCAACCGTGCCGCGCCAAGTCATTTCACCTTCGCTTCTTTGCGCGTAAACACTTTGGACGTTTCCGACTAAGAAGGCGGCTGTCAAAATGACAACTGCAAATGCTGTTTTTCTCATTTTATTCATTGAATTTATCTCCTTAAATTTTTGAACTATCGGAAAGAGAATCAAAATCCTCCGTGTTTTGCATCAATTAAATTGGTGCTGAGAGCGAGACTCGAACTCGCACGCCTTACGGCACGGGCTTCTAAGACCCGCGCGGCTACCAATTACGCCATCTCAGCATTTTTCATTTCAAACCGCAAACTCGAATTTATCGGATAAAAACGAGAATGTCTAGCAAGACAAATTCCATCATTCGGAGAGATATTTGCGCTTATATTCTTCGAGAGTTTTGTCCGCGTTTCGCAGTTCGCTGATGGTAATCGGTTCTTTTTCCTCGATTTGTTTAGGCTCGGATTTCTTTAAAAGTTTATATCCGGCAACGCCGCCGAGCGCGAGAACGCCGATCCAAAAAAGATACCATAACGCGCTGTAAACGATGCCGATAACGGACAAACCGAGCATTACTGCAAGATAAATACCGATGGCGATGAGAATAATTTTTATCCAACTCATAAAGTTACTCCTGACAGCTTTTACAATTCAAATTCGTGCAAACGTCCATCTTATCGTATAATTTCAAACGTCATTTATCAAACAAATAGAGGAAAAACAAATTGATTTCAAACGGCGCGACACTTCAAAAAATCGCGGAAAACTTAAATGCCGAACTTTACGGCGACAGCAAAAAAACGGCGACGGACGTAACACACGACTCGCGGCAAGCCGGAAACGGTTCGCTTTTTGCGGCGATTCAAGGCTTGACGATGGACGGACATCGTTTTGTTGACGATGTAATGCGGCGCGGCGCGGTTGGAATTATTTCGGAACTCGACACGCCGGAAAATTTTCAAGGCGCGTGGCTCAAAGTTGAAAATGCCCGCGAAGCACTTGCCAAAGCCGCCGCCGTCATCAACGAAAATCCTTCGCACGATTTAAAATTAGTCGGAATTACGGGAACGAACGGCAAAACGACGACGACTTATCTGTGTTTCGCGCTCGCCGAAGCCAATAAGCAGAAAGCCGCAATGCTGACAACGGTTGAATATCGAATCGGCGACAAAAGCGAACCGGCGATTCGCACAACGCCCGAAGCGTCCGATACGAACAGATTTTTGCGCCAAGCCGTCAAAGAGAATTGTCAGATGGCTGTTATGGAAACTTCTTCGCAGGCGATTGATCTGCGCCGTTGCGATTGGCTGAAATTTGCAGTTGCCGTTTTTACGAATCTGACACGCGATCATCTTGACTATCACGGCACAATGGAAAATTATTTTGATTCTAAAAAGCGTTTATTTGACGGACGTTTGGGTGAAAAACCCGATTCGAGTGTGATAAATATTGATGATGTTTGGGGCGTGAAACTGGCAAATGAACTAAAAGCAAACGGGCAAAATGTCGTAACCTTCGCTCAAAACAACACGGCGGATTTGACGGCGAAAAACATCGAAGTTTCGCTGATTAAAGGAACTTCTTTCACATTAAAAACACCAAACGGCGAACGGCAAATAATCTCGCCGCTCGTCGGCAAACCGCACGTTTACAATATGTTGGCGGCAACCGCCGTGTCATTGGAACTCGGTTACGATTTAGATTTAATCGCTGAAGGTTTGAAAACCTGCATCGGTGCGCCCGGACGTTTTGAACGGGTCGAACACGATGGCGATTTTGCCGTTGTCGTTGATTACGCTCATTCGGACGATGCGCTTTTGAATACGCTGAAGACGGCGCGTGATTTAACAAACGGCAGAATTATCACGGTTTTCGGCTGCGGCGGCGACCGCGACAAAACCAAACGCGCTCCGATGGGCGAAGTCGCCGGAAATTACAGCGATTTGGTCATCGTTACATCCGACAATCCGCGCACGGAAAATCCTTTGAAAATTATTGAACAAATTGAAGTCGGTTTGAAAAAAACAAATTGTCCGTATTTAGCAATTTCAGACCGCCGCGAAGCGATTCACGTTGCCGTTTCCAAAGCCAAACCGAACGATGTCGTTATTATTGCGGGCAAAGGACACGAAACTTATCAAATTATCGGCAACAATAAATTTCATTTTGACGACCGCGAAATTGCCAAAGAAGCGTTGAGTAATTTGATGGAAAATTAGACGAATTTATAAATCGCTATTTTGATTCTGTCTGCGGCTGCAGCGCGTTTGCGGCGTTTTCGATTCGTGATTCGATGTCCGCAAATTTCTCAAATGATATTCCGGTTAATTTAGTAATGTGGTTGAGATGGGCTTGCGTTTGCTTTTGTATGGCTTGCGTTTCATCAAGTTGGACTTGCATTCGGTCAAACCCTTCATTAATTCGGTCAAACCATTCGTTAGAACGCCGTTCGGCTTCGGCAATATCTTTTTTGTGCTGAAACTCTAACTTCATCAATTCTTGCTCGATATTTTCCATTTTAAATTTCTCCCCGATAAAATATTTGGTTGAATTCTATCACAACTTTTGTAAATGCTTGCTTAAAAACATTTAAGTTTTCCGAAGCGTCGCAACAAATTTTTCGAGAAAATCTTTCTGCGCGTCGGACATTTCGATAAAGCGGATGGCAAAGCCGATTTCAAAGACGTGATTGATAACTTCGCCCCAAAATTGAATTTTTCTGCCGTCAGTCAAAGGGAAAAATACTTTGACATTTTCGCCGTCCTGCACATCGCCCGAACACAAAACGAAACAGCCTTGCGTGTTAATATCGCTGATTATTCCGGGTTTTCTGCCGACTAAACCTTCCCATTCCGTTTCGATTTTGACGCTGTATCTGTTTTGTGAGCGGCGGTCGTTTCCGCTTCTTCGGTCAACTAATGACATTTTGTTAAATTTCCTCGTTTATCGATGTTTTATTTCTGCTCGTCAAATAATAATAAACGGGTAATCCGATTAAAATCAGAAAAATTCCGACAAAAGACTGCATCGGTTCGGAAACGATTGTGTTTATCAAAAGCCAACCGGCGACCAACAAAAATAAAATCGGCACAATCGGATAACCGAATGTTTTGTAAGGTCTTTCGGCATCGGGATATTTTTTGCGAAAGACAAAAACCGACGCGGTTACAAACGCATAAAAAATCCACGAACCGAAAATTACATAATTGGTCAAAGTGTCGAACGAACCCGACAAAGCCAGCAAACAAGCCCAAATTCCCTGCACGATCAACGAAATAACCGGAACGCGCGTTGCCGATAAGTGTCCCATTGATTTGAACATCACGCCGTCCTTCGCCATCGCATACGGCACACGCGCACCTGTTAAAATCGAACTGTGAAGCGTTCCGAGCGACGAAGCCATCAAACCGACCGTCATCAAAACAAGTGCGCCCGCTCCCAAAAATTTGAATGAAACAACCTGCGCGACGGAAGAATCTTTGGAAACAGAAGCAATCTGCGTCGGATCAAGCACATAGAAATAGGCGATGTTGATAAAAACATACAGCAAAATTATCAAAATCGTGCCGCCGATTAAGGCAACCGGAATATTGCGCTGCGGATTTTTCACTTCACCGGCAATCAAAGTCAAATTATTCCAGCCGTCATAACCCCAAAGTGCGCCGAGCATCGCCGCGCCGAAACCCGCCGCAAAAGAAGTTCCGGCAACGCCGTAACGAACTGTTTCCGCAACACCTTCGCAAGTTCCGCCGTCGTTCAGCATCGCAAAATGCGCGAAGTTCCCGTCCGCCAGCAAAAACGCGCCGACACCGATGAGCAAAACAAGCGCGATTTTTACAAACGTCAGAGCAGTGGCGATTTGTCCGCCGATTGAAACCGACGCGCAGTTTATCGTCGTAATGATGACAATCATCATCACGGCGACGAGTTGCAATGAAGTTAATTCGTAATCAAAACCCAGAGCGTTTGTCTGCAAAAGTGTTTGTTTCAATTTGCCGCCGAGAAAGTCGTTCAAAAAAATCGCAAACGCGACGGCAACGGCGGCTTGCGAGCCTGTTTTGGCAATAAAAATCTGCATCCAGCCGTAAAGAAAACTCCAAACGCGCCCGTAAGCGTCGCGCAAAAACACATATTCGCCGCCCGCTTCCGGTTTCATCGCCGAAAGTTCGGCATAAGTCAACGCGCCCGCAAGCGACAAAACGCCCGCCGCAACCCACGCGATAATCACCCAAGTCGGACTTCCGATATTGCACGTCATTATCCGCGCTTTGAGAAAAACGCCCGTGCCGATGACGTTTCCGACAATAATTGAAATCGCTGCAATCAAGCCAAGACCGCGAACTAACGAAATGTTATTTGAATTTAGAGTCATAAGTTTTAGAACAGGCAAAAGAAGTAGATTGCGACATATTACGACAAATCGCTCTTAAAAGGAAAACAAAATTTCGTGTTAGAATTTTTGCGTGCGAGAAATCAATCTTTCAGCCGATGAATTAATTTCAGTTTTGCTTAATCTCGAAGATACGCGAAATGTCTGCATTCTGGATAGCTGCGGCGTTAATCATCTTAATTCGCATCTTTTAATTGCCGGATTTGATCCGTTGGAAATTTTACAAATAACCGATAAAAATCCAACTGAAACTCTGAAAACTTTAGACGAAAAACTTTCCCGCGAAAGTTCAGCCTGTATTTTTACAATTTCTTACGATTTCGGTTTAAAGCTCGAAAATATCAAGCCACGCCAAAAGGAATTTGAAACATTTCCCGAACCCGATGTTTTTCTCGCAGTTTTTGATTGTCTGATAATTCACGATTACAACACGCGGAAAACTTTTCTGACCGGAAATAAAAAGCGTTTTGATGAAATCGAAAAAATTTTATCAAGTCAAACGGCAAATTTGAATATTGATTTAATACAACATTCCAAAATTTCTTCAAATTTTACGCACGAAAATTACATTAAAACCATTGAAATAATTCAGGAATACATCAGACGCGGCGACACTTATCAAACAAATTTGACTCAGCAATTCCGCGCTGGGCTTCCCGAAAGTTTGACTCCGCAAAAGATTTTTTGGAGATTACGAAAATCTCATCCCGCGCCTTTTTCCGCGTTTATCAAACGTCAGGAAGATTTTGTCGTTTCAATTTCACCCGAAAGGTTTTTTCGCGTCCAAAACCCGAAGTCCAAAGTTCAAAGTCCAAGCATTTCCGCTTCGCCGATAAAGGGAACAAGACCGCGCGGAAAAACTGAAGCGGAAGATTTACGATTAAAAAATGAATTGCTTACGAGCGCGAAAGACCGCGCCGAAAATGTGATGATTGTTGACCTTTTACGAAACGACATCGGCAAAATCTGCAAATTCGGCAGAGTCGAGGTCGAAAAACTTTGCGATTTGGAAACGCATCCGACGCTTTTTCATCTCGTTTCGACAATTAAAGGAGAATTGCGCGAAAACTTAAAATTTTCCGATATTCTCAAAGCCGTTTTTCCGTGTGGTTCAATAACCGGCGCACCGAAAATCCGCACGATGAAAATTATTGACGAACTTGAAACGGCAAATCGCGGTCTTTCAATGGGCGCAATCGGATGTTCGATTCCAAATTCCAAATTCCAAATTCCAAATTTAAAAATTCACCATTCACCATTCACCATTCACCATTATTTTGATTTATCAGTGGCAATTCGGACAATGGTTATTCGTCGGAATGAGGCGATTTTCAATGTCGGCGGCGGCATTGTCATTGACAGCGTTCCCGAAGATGAATATGAAGAAACACTTATTAAAGCAAAGGCTTTGATGAGCGCGATTGGCGGAAAACTCGAAGCATAAATTTGTCGGGAACTTTTTCTTTTTCTCGGTGTCTAATTGAAAAACCGCAAAAGGAGAAAAACAAATGAATTCAACAAAACCGAGTATAAACGTAACGCCTTTAATTGATGTTTTGCTCGTTCTGCTGATAATTTTTATGGTCATTTCGCCGATTAAACCGACGGATTTTAAGGTGAAAATTCCGCAGGAATCCAAACAACCGGGAAATCCGCACCCGGATACATTGATTGTCGCGCTGAATTCCGATTCTTCAATTAGACTCAATAAAGAAAACAATCTGGGAACGATTGAAGAACCTGAAAAACTTATCGCCAGACTTTCGCAGGTTTTCAAAGAGCGCACGGAAAATGGCGTTTATGCGAATAATATAGATTTTAAAAATAATCCGACCGAAGACGAAAAAATTGAAAAAACCGTTTTTATCAAAGCTCCGCGTTCCGCCGATTACGGAAAGGTTGCGAAATTGATTGACGCGGTTAATCTTTCAGGCGCAAATCCGATCAGTTTGCAGATTGATGATCTTGAGTAATAGAAATCACGAATCACGAATCACGAATTATGAACTACGATAAAAAAGGCTTCTCCCGACACACAAACTTATGATATAATTTCAGCGTTTTTTGGTCTTTGCTCTTGCTTGTCCGCTCTCCTTTTTTTATTATTTTTTGTGATGGTGAATTACTACACAATCCTGAAAGTATCACCGAAGGCGACCAACGCCGAGATAAAATCGGCGTATCGTCGCCTTGCGCGTGAACTGCACCCGGATATTAACAACGAAACGGAGAACACTTCGCAAGAATTTGCGAAAATCGCCAAAGCATACGCAATTCTGGGAAATACTAAACAACGTGCCGATTATGACCGCCGATTGCTCAAAGAAAAATATCAAACAGCCGACAACGGTTCGGTTTTTTCTTCGGAAAACGCTCACGCCAAACGCTGGCGGCAAATGGCTTATGAACGCCGTTACAACGAAATAATTGACCGGATGATCGCCGACGAACGCCGCGAAACGCTCGCCCTTCAAAAAGTGATCTTCCCGACTGTCGCGCTTTTTCTTTCAACCTGTTTCGTCGGAATTTTCAAACCGATGTTCTGGACGAATATGCAGATAATCGGGAAAATTATTATGCTTTCCCTTTTTGCCGCCGGAATGATTCATCTGATTGGTCGTATTCGTTCCGGTTTTGAACGCTATACTTACCGCGACGAAAATCTTCACGATTCGATTCTCGAAGAAATTGAACCTGCGGCAAAACCTTATTCGAGATTTAAGGCGATTAGTTTTTTGATTGTCGGTGTCGGAATAAGTTTAGGCATCGGACTCGTTATCGGAAATTATCTGGAATTACTTATCGGCGCGTCAATGCCGAAACTTTTTTCGCAGTCGCTCAGACCGGAATTTATCTTTTATCCGCCGATTGTCGTGCTGCTTGTTGATTGGATGCACGAATTCATTTCCCACTTTGAATATTAAAACGCCGCTTGACAAGTCTTTTCCCAGCATTTATACTCTGTAGTTTCTCTTAGATAGAGAAAAATTTCACTTTTTAGACAAACACGGAGTAGTTTTTAATGCCAAATCATAAGTCAGCCGAAAAGCGCGTCAGACAAAACGAAAAGCGTCGTGCTGTGAATCGCAGCAACAAAGGAAGTTTGCGAACCCAGATCAAAAAATTGCGGGCAGCTTTAGCCGCCGGCGACAAAACGCAGAGTCAGGAATTGTTGATTCCGACGATTGCGTTAATAGACAAATCAGTTAATAAAGGCGTGTTACACAGAAATACAGCGGCGCGTCACAAATCGCGCCTGACAATGCACGTCAACGAGTTGGCTCAGTAAAATCGAGTTTTTCATCTCATACTTCATAGTTTTTCTCCTTTGATTACGGAAACAAGCCTTAAGCAAGTTTGTTTCCGCTTTTTTTATTTTAAATTTGCCAATTCACAAACAAGCATTTCTATTTGCAGACGCGAACCGAATGTTCCGCCGCCGCCTTTTGAAGTTTTAATCGCCAAATCCGTGTCGGCGATTCGACGCATTATCTGTGCAAGTTTTTCCGCTTCGGTGCGCCGCGCTGTTGCCAGAAAGTCTTCCTGTTTGCTCCAATGCAGTTTCATAACCCGCGCTACTTCCTTACGCTCGACACCTTGCCGCATCAATTCCTTCGACAAAAACAACCTGCGGAAATTGTAGGAAATCAAACCTAAAATCATCAACGGTTCTGCGCCGTCGTCAAGTATTTTTTTCAAAGTCAGCAAAGCGCGTCGTTTATCTCCGGCAAGCAAATAATCGGTCAAATCGAAATTGGAAATTTCCCTTGAATTCGGCACGAGCGATTCGACAAGTTCGTAAGTTATCAATTTATCAGGCAAAGCCGCCACCGAAAGTTTTTCAATCTCGTTGGTCAAACGTCTGACGTTATTTCCAACCAATGCAACCAGTAAGTTTAACGCTCTTTGATCGGCTTCTGTGTCTAAATCCTTCAACTTAGTTTTTGCCCAATCAATTAATTCATTATCCTTCAATTCACCGAATTCAACCGAAACGCTTTTCGATAAAAGCAATTTAGATATTTTGCGCCGTTTGTCCAACTCGTCCGCGACAAAAACGACAATCGAAGTTTCTGCCGGACGCGACAAATAACGCTCTAAAATTTCTTCGTCTTCTTCCTTGAGATTGTCTTTATTGCTGTTTGCCGAAACTTTGACGTTAATAATTTTAACCACGCGCCGCGCATCAATCATCGGTAGTTGTTCGGCATCAGAAAGCGCGTAGTTGATTTTGCTGTCGTTCAAACTATGTTCGATTTCGTTAAATTCACGCAGCGATGAATCAGCCAAAACCAAATCGCCAATCGTTTTCGCCGCCAGATCGCGTAAGTAAGTTTCGGCTCCGAACAACAGATAAACCGGCGCAAATTCGCGTCGTTTTAATTGATTGCGTAAGTCTTCACGGGAAAGAATTTTCATAATCTAAAGTTATTTTCTATCTTCTTTCACACCCAAACCATTAACAATCGTCGAAACAACAGATTCGGCAAAAGCACGCGACATCCTTAAAACCGCCGGGTCTTCTTCGTTAAAAAATGAGCGCGGGTCTTGTGAAAATTCAAAAGAATCACGAAAGGTGAAGTTTTGATTGTCGTAAAGAATTTTATTATTTTCCAAATCCCGAATCGTAACCGCCGCGACAATCGTTACTTCATAAACTCTGGCGCGACCTTGACGGTCAAGCAAAACGCCCGAAAAATTGAAATTGCGAATCGTTCCTTCAATCACCGCATCTGCACCTTCACGACTTCCCTGCACTTTCAAACCGCGTCCGCGCCGAATGATTTCCTTTGTAACGGCTTCGGTCAACCGCGATTCGACGCGGTAACGCGCACCTTCAACCTCGAATTGAAACGCGGGAACGGCGATTGTTTTAATGTTGTCCGGCAAACCCGTTTTAGTTACCGGTTTATAACATTCGGTAAAACCGGAAACGAAAAAAAACAAACTGACAAACACTGACAATTTTATAAACTTCATAATTGATTTTTTATGGCTTGAACAATTTTAATACTTTCAACAGCCGCTTTAACATCGTGGACACGAACGATATTTGCGCCGTTCCAAACGGCAATCGCGTCGGCGGCAAGCGTTCCGTATAATCTTTCGGAAGTCGGCGCATTATCTAAGATTTTCCCGATAAACGATTTACGCGAAGTACCGATGAGTATCGGAAAATCGGGAAAATCTTTGGAAAGTTTATTCATTTTAGCAATCAACTCCAAATTTTGCTCAAAGTTTTTGCTAAATCCGATGCCTATATCAAGCACGATATTTTTTTTATTTATGCCGTAACTTTCCGCTTTTCCAATACTCCAATTAAATCCATTAATTACTTCTTGAACAATATTTTTAACCGGCGGTTGTTTGTGCATCGTTTCAAATTCGCCGCGCAAGTGCATTAAAACTAAACCTGTTTGATATTTTGCCGCAACTTCCGCGACATTTTCATCAAACCGCAAACCCGAAATGTCGTTAATTATCTCCGCGCCGGCATTTACCGCTGATTCCGCAACTTTTGCCTTGTTCGTATCAATCGAAACCGGCATATCAAACCGGCGGGAAATCGCTTCTATAACAGTCACGACACGCCGAATTTCCTCGTCTGTCGAAACTCTTTTACTATTCGGGCGCGTTGATTCACCACCGACATCGAGAATATCCGCGCCTTCATTTATCAAGATTTCCGCTTGCCGCAAAGCATTATCAATCAAAAAAAACTCACCGCCGTCGCTAAAACTGTCCGGCGTAACATTGAGAATCGCCATTATCAAAGTTTTATCGAATGTAAGTTTTCGACGCGAAGTTTGCCAAAACATATCTTAAAATTAAACCGCCAAACCGCAAATAATTCAAAGGCAAAAGAAAAAGGATAAAGTTTTTAACCTTTATCCCTTCTCCTTCATCCTTTATCCTTTAGTTCACGCTGTTGCCGGATTGTTTCCGGTAATCGGCGGCAGGATTGGTTTTTTAATAAACGGATTGCGCGTTGTTTCTTCCTGCTTCGTTCCGTTGTCATCATCCGAAGAAGAAGATGAACCGTCGTCGTCAAGCGGAAGTCCGGCGACAAGTCGGCGAATTTGCACACCGTCGAGTGTTTCTTTTTCAAGTAACGCTTCGGCAATCCGCACCATCGCATCGGCGTTTTCAATAATCACCTTTCTCGCAACTTCATATTGTTCGGCAATAATTTTTTTAACCTCTTGGTCAATTTTTATCGCCGTATCTTCCGAATAATCACGATGCTGCGAGATTTCGCGTCCTAAAAAGATTTGCTCTTCCTTTTTACCGAAAGTCAGCGGTCCGAGCATACTCATTCCGTATTCGCAAACCATCGAACGCGCTAGTTCAGTCGCTCGTTCAATGTCATTCGATGCGCCGGTTGTAATCATATCTTCACCGAGATAGATTTCTTCGGCAAGCCGTCCGCCCATCAAAATCGCAATCTGACTCAATAAATATTCTTTTGTATAACTATGCTTATCGCCTTCCGGTAACTGCATCGTAATACCGAGAGCCATTCCGCGCGGGATGATCGAAACTTTATGAACCGGATCAGCCGACGGAACTTTCATACCGACCAGAGTATGTCCGGCTTCGTGATACG
>JBBPXX010000112.1:0-14306 GCA_038200505.1 Pyrinomonadales bacterium
GTCCAAATTCAATAAAACAAAAGCTCGTTTCACGATTTCCGATTTACTGCTTCGCTTGGCAATTACTTCTTTCAACTTTTCTTGTTCTTCTTTGACTAGTGTTACGATGTATTTTCCCATAATAATTTCTTGTTATTATGGGTAAGTTCCCACAAATGGGGGAAAAGTCCCATAGGATTTTATCTCCACAACCCTTCAAATCTGTGAGCTGCTGTTCGCGTGTAGCGAACCGTATGTGTGATGTTTCGATGTCCGAGGTAGTCTTGGATAAGTCTGGTATCGCAACCTTTATTTGCCAGATAATAGCCAGTCGAATGCCGCAGCATATGCGGATTGATCTTGAAATTCAGTTTCGCGCGAATGCCGGTTTGTTCGACCAGATAGTTAATCGATTGGCGAGTCATCGGACCGCGTTCGCTCAGAAAGAGATAATTCGAACTAGCATTAGGATAATTTTCGCGTTCCCTGAGCCACGCCCGAATTGCCCGCAGTTCATTCCCTTCGATCGGCTGGTGAGTAGAGAGGCTTCCTTTGAGACGACGGACAAATAATCTGCCGATTTCCAGATCCAAATCTTTGAGGCGAATATCAACGAGTTCGGAAACCCTCAGTCCGTGCCGGTAAGCCGTCAGCATCAAGCAAAAATTGCGAACTCCGTGGCGGCTTTTTCGGGCGGCTTCGAGAAACCTTTTCATTTCGGCTTCGGTCAGAAAGTTTTTGGCATTTTGGTCAATTGTTCCGCGTTCTTTTGTCGGCATTTTTATTACTCTTTACATTACGACAGTTGGTGATGCTCTTTTTGCATCGGGGTAGATCTGACTTTTATTATACTTCAGCTTTATGGCTCTTGACAAAAGAGTCATTTTGTTATGAGTATGTTTTATGTCAACCATCCAAATTTTAACGCCGACCGAAATCAGAAATTATGACTTGCCGCCGCGCTTTGACAGTTTCAGCCGAAAAAAGTTTTTCGCGCTGCCGATTAGTTTAATGAAAGAAGTCGAAATCTTGCGAACTTGTTCCGGCAAAATCGCTTTTATTTTGCGAACCGGATATTTCCGGTCGGCAAACCGCTTTTTCGGAAGCTGGTTTTACGAGGCGGATATTGCATATGTTGCCGGTCGCCTATCTTTGCCGCATCCTGTTACTTTAGAAATACCTAAACAAACCTTAGCCCGAAACCGCAAGATCATCGCCGAATTCTACGGGTTTCGCAGTTTAGCAAAAGTTGACAAAGAGCATTTAATCCGGGAAATTGCCGATTTAGTAATACACTTCACACGCCCGGCGGAAGTCTTTCGGCAAATACTCAAAAAATTAAACAGCCGTAAGTTTATTTTGCCCGGGTATGATTTTTTGTCAACAAATATCTCGCGGGAATTTTACCGGCGCAAACTTTATCTCAGCCGAATTATTAATGAGTCGCTTTCTGCCGAACAAAAACAATTACTTGACTCTCTTTTGGAAAAAGAAAGATCATCTTCGGAAATCAATGCAGACCCGGATTCAGAAAATAATCAAACCGGTTTTCGCGCAAAATTAACTTTGCTGAAAAACCCTTCACAATCACTCAAACCTGCCGACATTAAATCGAATCTTAATGACTGGAATCTTCTCCAGGCGATTTATAAACAAGTTTCCGATGTGATCGTCAAACTCGATTTAAGGCGCGGAAACTCTGCGTTATTACGCCGGCGCAGTTTTAAAATCGGAACTGTTCCAGATTTCCCGTCAAAAGGATGAAACCGGATATTTGCATCTGCTTGCCTTTATCGCCTCACAAACTTTTCGTTATCAGGATGCGGTAGTTGATTCGTTTCTGCAAACCGTTCAAAACATTACTAATTCCGCAACTCAGGAATTACGCGACAAGATATTTCGGGAACGCCGGGAAAAACGCTCCGAACTGCGCTCGTTTGTTCAAATAGTCCAAACGGATGTTTTTCAGCCGATGGTGTCGGTTGACGAAATCGTCGCCTCCGGGAAATTACTGACAGACGAAAAAATCGATCAAATTAAAGCCGTTTTGCTAAATTTCCACGCCTCGCGCCCGGCAGTTGAAAATCGGATGTCCGAGATGCTTGCCGAGACTGATTCCGCTTCCGACGATTTTGAGTTTTATAATGTTCTTCAGCAAAAATCTCTGACTCTGCAAGAGCGAACCGCCTCGATTATCAGACTTTTGCAGGTTGATGAAAAAACCGTCAACAAAGACTTATTCGATGCTTTGCAGCATTTTCAGATCAATGACGGGCATCTCGACGGACGCGCTCCGCGTGAGTTCTTATCGGAAAAAGAACAAAATGCGATTAACTCCGACGATAAAAAGTTTCCCGTTTCGCTTTATAAATTTCTGCTTTTTCAAAAGATCGCCGGCGGCATCAAATCGGGTCAAGTCAATTTTACGGCATCGCATAAATACCGGTCTCTGGAAGATTATCTGATTCCGCTTGCCGAGTGGAATAGTAACCCGGTAAATCTATTGGAAAAGGCGGAACTCGCTCATTGGCAAAATTTCGCAGAAGTTCAAACCGAATTGTCAAAGATCCTTCATCAAACCTTTCTGAAAGTTAATCGAAACCTAAAAAATAATCCATGGTTCAAACAAAAATCGGAAAAAGATTGGACAATTTCCACGCCGGCGGTCGAAAAAAACGAGCCGAGCGGATTAAAACATTATTTTCCAACCCGGCAAATGGTCGCGCTCGGCGAAGTCTTTCGGGCTGTCAATCAAGCTACTAACTTTCTCGAAGAATTCACGCATTGGCAAAGTTCGAGTACATTAAAACGCCCGTCAAACCGCAGTTTTTGCGCCGCGATCATCGGTCTGGGGTGCGAAATCGGCATCGGGAAAATCTCGCATATCGCCAAAAATATCAATGAAACCGAACTGGATAATACGGTCAATTGGTTTCTTTCCAATGAAAATCTGCTGGCGGCAAACTCGCGTCTGGTTAATTTTATCGGACAGATGGAACTGCCCAATCACAACCTTCGTCACCAGGATAAACTTCATACTTCCAGCGACGGTCAAAAATACGGCGTTTCCGTGCCGTCGCTCAACGCCAACTATTCCTTCAAATACTTCGGTCAGGAAAAAGACGTGTCCGTTTACAGTTTTATTGACGAACGACATCTCCTGTTTTATTCGACCGTTATCAGCAGTTCCGAGCGCGAGACGGCATATGTCATTGACGGACTTCTCCATAACGAAGCCGTCCAAAGCGATATTCATTCAACCGATTCGCACGGTTTTACGGAAATCGTTTTCGCCGTCACTCATCTGCTCGGATTTACTTTCGCGCCACGCCTGAAAACGCTTTGCAAACACCGGCTTTATTCATTTGAAAAGAAAAAAGTATATGCAAATAAAGGTTTCACGGTACTGCCCGACGCTTACATCAATACCAAAATCATTGAAGAAAACTGGGATTCGATCCTCAGATTCGTCGCCACTATCAAACTCAAACGAACCACCGCTTCGCAACTTTTCAAGCGTCTTAATTCTTATTCCAATCAACATCCGCTTTATCAAGCTCTCAAAGAATTCGGTAAAATCATCAAGACTCTTTTTATCTTGCAGTATGTTGATGATCTCGAACTGCGCCAATCAATCGAAAAACAGCTCAGTAAAATCGAACAGTCTCAAAAATTCGCCAAAGCCATTGCCTTCGG
This sequence comes from Pyrinomonadales bacterium, assembly GCA_038200505.1. Taxonomy (GTDB): domain Bacteria; phylum Acidobacteriota; class Blastocatellia; order Pyrinomonadales; family Pyrinomonadaceae. The sequence continues at coordinate 3,676 of JBBPXX010000112.1, forward strand.
CAATAATCAGGAATTCTCCGAAGGCGATAAACAAATGCAGGATATTATTGCCAATTGCCGCCGTCTGCTCGAAAATATGGTTATCTGCTGGAATTACCTATACTTGACGCAAAAGCTGACCGAACTCAATAACCAAAATGAGAAACAAGAATTATTGGAAACATTCAAAAACAGTTCGGTCATTACCTGGCAGCATATTAACTTTCACGGCGAATACGATTTCTCGGAAGATAAAACCAGAGATTCTATCGGATTTGACCTTCCCAAAATCCTCAGTTGGAAACTCGAAGAAAATGGGAAGTAAGAAATCCTGATAACCTCAGTAAATAGAGTGGTTTGTCAAAAATCCTATGGGACTTTTTCCCCATTTGTGGGAACTTACCCTATTATGGACTATTCTAACGTCAATTCATATTTGACTGAACACTAGTGATTTTCGCCGCGCTGAAAAACCGTCTGAGCGTTTTTTCGGTTGACCGCATCGTCAATTTCAAAGAACTGGATTTCACATTCGTGCGACCCGCCGACTTTAATCTCGCGGATTACCTCAATGAGAACTGTTTCAACGGCATTCACGGCGAACCCGTCACCGTCCGTTTGAAAGCCTCCGGCATCACGGCGCGAATCTTCAGTGAGCGAAAATTTCACCCGTCGCAGAAAATCCTTGAAAGCAAACAGCGGCGCGGCTCATCGCCGGAGACCGTGACGATTGAGATGCGCGCTGCGTCAGGGCGCGGGCTGATCAGATTCATTTTGAGCCACCTGCCGCACGTCGAAGTCCTCGCGCCCGCTGAACTCAAAAGGGAAGTCAAAAAAATTCTGGAAGACAGTTTGAAAAAATTTTAGATAATTTTTCCGATCCGGGACAAACTTGTCCATTATTGAGGTGTAGAATAATTTTCAAAACTTTCGGTTTTCTTAAAACACAGCGTTTTACCAGATAATTTATGCGACTTCATTTCACCTTATCGCCGAACCGCGAACCCGTGCCGTTCGCCTACCAGCACAAACTGACCGGCGTATTTCACAAATGGCTGGCGAACAACGAGCTGCACGACAAAATCAGTCTCTATTCGCTCTCGTGGCTCGACGGCAGTAAAAGAGTCCGCGACAAATTGGAATTTCCGAACGGCGCGAAGTGGTTCGTCAGTTTTTACGAAGAGGCAGCCGCCGAAAAATTGGTCGGCGGCGCATTAAAAGACCCGGAAATATTCGGCGGAATGCGCGTCGAAAAAATCGAACAGCAAACCACGCCCGATTTCGGCGCAAAATATACGTTCAAAGTCGCCAGCCCCGTTTTCGTCAAAGGCAAAACTCCGGCAAACGGCAAACCGCCGCATCATTATCTGTTCAACGAACCGGAAGCCGACGAAATAATGACCGCGACTTTAGTTCACAAAATGGATGCCGCCAACCGTGCTGCAAATGAAACGGTATTTACCGAGTCGGACAAACAAATCAAAGTCAGCTTCGACCGCGAATTCCGCAACCCGAAAATAAAACTCGTCCGCATCAAAGACATTGATCTAAAAGCAAGCATCTGCCCCGTCATTATTGAAGGCACAGAAAAAGCATTACAATTCGCTTGGAACGTCGGCGTGGGAAACGGAACGGGAAGTTGTTTTGGAAGTTTGAAAGAATAAAGTTCCCCTTGACAAAATTAACAACACTAAAGTAAAAATGAATTATGTTTCTTTTGTAATTAACTTGTAAAGAATTTTACTTACGGTTAATTGAATCCTTGGGGAATTTAAACTACGTTAAATTTCTTTACCAAGTTTATATTGTACAAAGAAATTTGACGGAAACGAGAGAAGATTTGGAGTCAGTTCTCGCTACCGTCTTTTGTTAAATGGAGAGGTGGCGGAATTGGTTATCGCAGGTGACTTATAATCATCCGATGCGTGCAGCATTTGCGGGTTCAAATCCCGTCCTCTCCATCATTCAATCTTAGCTTTTATTTGGTTGCTGTTCAACTTACTCCAAACACAGGATATAAAATTATGCTTGATACGCTTATAGATATTGGAAAAACTTTGAGAAACAGCGATATTGGAAAAGTTCGTTATCATCGCTATTTCAAATCTGCGCCGCTGAATGACGAAAAGAAGAAAATCAAAGTCATTTATTGGTCAATTCCTGTTAACGAAAACTTTGAAATTCAGTTTGCTCGAAAGAGCGAAATTATTGACCAAAATCTTATCAGAAATAAACTTTTCTATTTAACTTATAAAGCCAGCGAAACAAGCCCGGAAAACAAATACATTTTTGGTGATATTCACTTTGGGACAGATAAAGACAGCAAAGAAATTGGCTTTTATAAATTAGGCAATCCCGAAAAAAAAGGTTTGTTTGGTCTGAGTTCTTTCGGGCGTGGGACTGAAGACGCAAAACAATTTGAAGGAACTTTAATCGAAAAATTTCGCGCCTCTTTTGAAGATCAAAAAGACGAGATTGAAAACTTTTTGCGCGAACAAGATGAGAATCAGTTCGTTTATCTACATTTCGATTTCGGCGAAAAAAGTTGGTATGAATTTGAAGATGAACTGAAAATGATAAATGACGCTTTGCTTGGTTATTTTATTGAAAAGCAAAACGATGTTTTTATTCTTCGCAATTTTATTTACAAAACTCTTATCAAAAGCGTTTCGAGTTTGCCGAATTTTAATGAGAAAAACTCTTTCAAAACAAAGTCCTTCAAAGATTCCGAAGAAGTTTTAGATTTGATTTATTCATTGGATTATTCAAAAAAGGCTTTGATTAGTGAACGCGATGTCAAAGTTATTATTTTGCCTAGAGGTAAAGAACTCGACGCACAAAATATCATTGATTTTTTCGAGCAAAATAGTCGTTCAGATTTAACGATTGCCGCGAATCAGGAAGTTGAAGTTGAGAAAGATGAGTTTGACGAAGGCGACACGATTTTCTCGCCCGTAGTCAAAGAAGTTGCGAAAAACATCACACAGTTCGATTTCATTTTCAGCAAGCGCGGCGATAAAGGCAAAGACGATGATTTATTGGAAATTAGCGGCATTGAGCGAAGTTTTCTTGACCATCTCAATAAAAAAGTCAAAGAAATTAAAAATTCCGCATTATTACAGGAACGCCGCAAACTTTATCCGACGAAAAACAAACAATTTTGGGGTTACGATATTAGACGTTCATTTCTCAATATTCTCGGTGATGTAACATCCGATAAAAAGAAATATCAAAGCCATCTTTTCAAGGTTTTGCCGCAAATCTATTCGGGCAATTATTACCGCGACGATGTTATTTTGCCCGCATTTATTGAGAAGACTGAATATAACATTCGCAATACGGATTCGGGGAAAATTCCCGAATACAATCTTTTGAAATACGACTATTATTTTTTAGTTTTAATTCGCAATAACAATGGAGAAAAAATTATGGAAGAAATGAAAACATCAGACAGCTACAAAGCCGGTTTGCTTCTGGGAAAAATGGCAAAAGCCATTGGCAGAGGACGTGAACCGAAAATTAGATCGTTTGAAAAAAATTATGTCGGACTTTTATCTCGTAGAATTTCCGATAAACAAGGTTTGATAAACCTTACCAATTTTGTCAATGAAAAACTTGCGATTCACAATGTCGCATATACAGAACTTAAACAGGCTTCTGTTTCTTTAGCTCAATTAGTTGGGGAAATGAATGCAAAAGAATATCGAAAAAATTATTGTGCATTTGGCTTTTTTGAAAGCTACTTCGGCTATCAAGAAAACGAAGACAAAGTTCAAAATACAGAAAGTGAAAATCAGGAGGAAAATCAATAATGGAAAATTTTAATTTACCCGTCGAAAAATCAGAAATCTTATTTCTTTACGAAAGCAGCTATTCAGTTCCGAACGGCGACCCGTTCACGTCGGAACAGCGTTATGATGAAGAAACGAAAAAAGTATTGGTCAGCGATGTTCGCATTAAACGCTTTATCCGCGATTATTTTGACGAGCGCGGCGAACAAGTTTATGTTATTGACAAACGTATCGAAGGCGCAAAAGAAGGTTCAGGCGCGGCATTGCGGATGAAACTTCTGCGCGAAGAATTAAAAAATGACGAAAGTGTTTTAACTAAAGGAAAACCGGATTCTTTGAAGTTAATGAGAAAATGTATTGACGTTCGTCTTTTCGGCGGAATTTCGACCGAAGGCGGCGACGCAGTGAATTTAACTGGAGCGATTCAGTTTGCTTTATTGAATCCTTCGCTTAACAAAGTTGATTTGCGAATGCACCAAAACACTTCTGTTTTTGCTTCAAGTGGTGAAAAAACACGCGGCGCAATCGGCACAACAACCGTTGTTCCTTATTCGCTCAATCAGATTCACGGCTGGATAAATCCGTTTTCGGCAGTTCATACCGGACTTACACAAGAAGACATTGACGCAATGTTCAAGGCTCTTTGGGTGAGCATCAACAACGCCAACACGCGCTCGAAATCGAATCAAAATTCATTGCTTTTGGCGCAAATCGTCTATGAAAACGCCGACAAAAAACTTTACGGCGCGGACAGATTGGTCGAAATTAACAAAGAGAAAACCGACAAACAGGACGAACAAATCAGAAGTTCCGACGATTACGTTTTGGATTTCGACAAACTCAAAAAAGCGGCGAGGAATCCTTCGGTCAAGCAGATTAATTTTTATACGGAAAACGAGAAAATCAAACAAGAATTGCAGGATACGGAGAAATTTGTCTGGATGGAGATTTTATGAAAGGCGCAACCGTAAAAATCGAAGGAAATTGGGCGCATTTCAAAAAGCCCGAAACAAATAATAATCCTTTGACACACGATTTTATTACCAAAACCGCATTTATCGGCTTGATCGGCGCGGTTTTGGGAATCGAACGCAATAAAATGCGCCCTCTTTTTCCGCAACTTTCCGAAGATTTGCTCTACGGCGTTCAAATGCTCGAAGCCGTGAAGAAAGAATCTTGGTCTTTCAAATTACGATACGCCGCCAACCTTTACGAAAAGCGTCCGGTGCAAATGGAGTTTCTGAAAAACCCGCAGTTTCTCGTCGCCATCGCGTTACGAAACGAGCGTTCAAACGATATTTTCCAGAATCTTGTGGATTTCGTAGAAAACAGCAAAGCGCGATTTACGCCCGTTCTCGGTTTGCATAATTGTCCGGCAAATCTGAGTTTATCAGCGAAAGGTGAATTTAATGAAAATACGGGAAGTTTCAAAACTAAAAGTTTTATAACTGCCGAAAATCACAAATTGAAAGAGGTTTCGCAAACTGCCGATTTTCGTATTGGATTGGATAAAATTCCGACAGGTCAAAATGATGATTTTTGGAATGATCCAACTAAATATCCGTACCAACAGGTTTTATATCCCGCGCCTGAATGCGAACTTTCGGTTGAAGGAGAATATTTTCAATTCAGCGACGGAACAAATTGGGTTTTATTATGAAAGAATATTTTTCACACACCGGAAAGCCTTTGGAAAAACATTTGCAGCAAGTTGCCGCTAAAACGCGCAATCGAACGCATTTGAAAATTGCCGAAATTGCCGCTTTGTTTCACGACTTGGGCAAAGTTAATTGGAATTTTCAGCGCAAATTAAACGGCGAAAAAAATGTCGGATATTCGAGCCACGCTTATCTTTCCGCTTTAGCGTGGCTTTGTTTTTTTGAAACAAATAAAACTTTTGCGAAAGAAATTTTGGATGGCGACGCAAGTTTGAAATACAGCGTAGCAACGATAATTGCCCGACATCACGGAAATTTGCCGAATATGGACAAAGGCTTTCTGAATTGCGACGAATGCGATAGATTGAAAAAATTTATCCAAGAAACAGCGGCAGACGATCTTCCCATTTCCGAGTTTTTGCAAACTTTTTATCCGCATAATATCTTTCCGACAAAGATTGAAGACAGAGTTTTAAGGCATTTTTTGGATGATTTTCCGTTAAAATTCAAATCTGAAACTTTGCCTAAAATTACCGATCCGCTTTCCTTTTTTCTTAATACTCAATTTGGCTTTGCTTGTTTAATCGAATCAGATAAACGCGATGCGGGCGAAAATGAAATTTTTAAAAGCAGAGATTTATCAAAGGATTTTCGAGATAAATTCGCCGTAAATTTAAATAAGAAATTTCAGGACATTACGGCAGAATCAGCCAAAGAAACGAGCGAAAAGAAAAAGCGGCTTGATGCCGTGCGTTCGCTGATGCGCGAAGAAGCGTTGGCGAATTTGCGAAAGTTTTTAGACGAAGATAAAGAGCAGAGAGTTTTCACGTTGCCTGCGCCGACGGGCGCGGGGAAAACTTTAATGCTTTTGAGTTTGGCAAATGAAATTTTCAAACGGCGCGAAGATTTGAGCGTGATTTACGCTTTGCCTTTTTTGGCGATTACTGAACAGACGGAAAATATCTGTCTGGAAATTTTGCAAGCCGACGAAAAGGTTTTGCGCGTGGATTCAAAAGCGGAAAATAAGGAAATTGAAAAACTCCAAAGAATTCTCGACGATAATCCGAGCGATGAAAACGTCAAGAAACTTTTGCAACAGCTTTTTTCAAACGAAACTTTCGATCATCCGTTTATCATTACGACTTTCGTGCAGGTTTTTGAGACTTTGGTCAGCAATCGCAACGCGACGCTTTTGAGATTGCCGAATTTCTCCAAAACCATTTTTCTGCTTGACGAAATTCAGGCATTGCCGCCAAGTCTTTATACTTTTTTCGTCGCTTATCTCGATGAATTTTGCCGCAAATTTGACAGTTACGCGATTGTTTCAACTGCAACAATGCCGCATTTGAAATTGCCGGATGAAACGAACTACAAAGAAAGAGAAAAACCGAGCAAAGTTTTCACTCGCTATGAAGAACCGCAGAAGATTTTGGATGAAAGATTTTACGATTTTGACGAATTTAACCGTTACAAAATAATCCCGAAATTTGAAATCAAGAACATTGAATATTTAGCCGAAGAAATTAGAAATCAAAAAGAATCTTGTTTGGTTGTTCTGAACACAATCAAAGACACGAAAAACCTATTCAAACAATTAAACGAAAGTTCCGAATTTCAAACCAAAGAAAGCGAATATATTTTACTTAACACGCATTTTACTCTTGAGGACAGACAAAGAAAATTGGCAATTTGTAATGAGCGTTTGAAAAAGAAACAGAAAATTGTTCTGATTTCGACTCAATTGATCGAAGCTGGCGTTGATATTGATTTTCCGATTGTTTACAGAGATTTATGTCCTTTGCCGAATCTGATTCAAACTGCCGGTAGATGCAATCGCAATTACAAACTTGATTTTGGCAAGGTTTATTTTTTTGAAATCAAAGACGAAAACGGCAAAAGTTCCGCGAAGAAAATTTATGGAAGAAATTTTGATTGGTTTTTGAGATTTACGCGTAGTGCTATATCAAAAGAAATTTCTGAAAACGAAATGCTTTCCATTCAAGAGAACTTTGCCAAAACCCAAATTAGCGATGCTCTGCCGTTTGGCGTTTACGCTTTCGGAAGCGATAAAGAAATAAATCTTGTTGAATGTATCAATCAAATCCGTTTTGAAGATTTTGCCAAAGTAAAATTGATTGATGCCGATTACGGTGTTCAAAATCGTTATTATATTCCAATAAATTTCAACTCCGATACAGATGCAAATCTAATAAAATTGCGAGAACTTATTGAAGAACAAGCCCAAATTCCAAAGAGAGATTTTGCTAAAATCCGTGTTTGCCGAAGCAACATAGAAGTAGTCTTAAAACAAATGTCGAAACGAATCGTAAGTGTAAGAGTTTCTACGTTTCAAGAGGAAAAAGGAGAACTCCAGCATCTTGGCAGTGATGAAATTTGCGGAATACTTGTTATTCCAAACGATGACAAACTTTATTCACCGATCACAGGATTGGAAGTTAAGTTTGACGGCGCAATGTTAATTTGATTTTTGACATTTCGTAAGAAAAAAAACAGGTATAATCGGGTATAATATCGGGTATGATTGATTCTATCGAGCAATTCAATAAAGACTTTTCGCCGTCGCACGAGATTCTCAATTTGATTTCCGAAATTGATGAGTTCAAAGGCAAATGGACGGCGTTGCAGAATCTTTCGCCGGAGAGGTTGAACGCGCTGTGGCGGGTGGCGACGATTGAAAGCGTCGGGTCTTCGACCAGAATCGAGGGCGTGAAGTTATCGGACAGGGAAGTCGAAACGATACTTTCGGGACTCAAACAATATTCGTTCAAATCGCGCGATGAAGAGGAAGTTGCCGGATATACCGAGGCGATGGAAATGCTGTTTGAATCTTGGCGCGAGATTTAGTTGAGCGAAAATCATTTGAAGCAGCTTCATTCAGTTTTATTGAAATTTTCGAGTAAAGATATTCGCATCGCGGCAGTTATAAAAAGTTGTCGAATAAAGTCGTCGCGTTCGACGCTGTGGGCAGGGAAATCGGTGTGGTTTTTGAAACCGCCGCGCCTTTTGAAACGCCTTTTGAAATGAAGAGATTGATAAATTGGCTGAATGAAACGGTTGAAAATAAAACCGTGCATCCGCTTTTGATGATCGCGGCATTTGTCGTCGCATTTCTGGCGATTCATCCTTTTGCCGACGGGAACGGGAGACTCTCGCGGATTTTAACGACGCTTTTGCTGCTGTCGGGTTGTGAGTATGTGCCGTATGTTTCGCTTGAAAGCGTGATCGAAGATAACAAGGATTCGTATTACAAAGCTCTGCGCCGGACGCAGAAAACTTTTCGGGCAGAAAAAACGGACGGGCGCGAGCAACTTTTTATAATTTGAAAACTTGAAGCACTAATCGAACATTGTTTCGTTTATTTCTGTTGTTTCGTTTATTTCATTTATAGTATAATTATTGCGGAATTGAAACTTAAAACCGAAGGTAAAAAGAATTATGCAAATCACAAAAAAAGATGTTTCGACAGCCCGCGCCGGAATTCAGATTTTAACAGAAGGAAACAGCCGCAAAAAGATCGGAAAAAAGGCTCGGCTCGTAATCGGTGCGGAAATCGGAAATGCGGTTGATCTGCCGCCGCAGGCAGTCGCCGCTCTGACGGAAATTTTGAAGCATTTGGCGGAAGGCAGGGAAGTTACGGTTTCAGCACAGCCGGTTGAATATTCGACTCAGGCGGCAGCCGAATATTTACGTGTTTCGCGTCCTTTTCTGGTTGGACTGCTGGAAAAAGGCGAAATCCCGTTTCGCAAAGTCGGCACGCACCGCCGCGTTTTATTCGCGGATTTACTGGCGTATAAAGAAAAAATTGACGCGCAAAGATTGAAAACTCTCGAAGAGTTAGCGGCACAGGCGCAGGAATTGGGATTGGGTTATTGATGGGAAACATTGTTGCCGTTCTTGATGCGTGTGTGCTTTATCCGGCACCGCTTCGTGATTTTTTAATGAATCTGGCGGTTTTTGACACTTTTCAGGTAAAATGGACTGAGGAGATTCACGATGAATGGATCAGAAATGTTTTGAAAAATCGTCCCGATCTCAAACCGGAACAGTTAGAGCGAACAAAACGATTAATGAATGCCTATACACGCGATTCAATTGTCGAAAATTATAAAAACTTGATTGACTCGCTGCATTTGCCGGATAAGAATGACCGGCACGTTCTTGCCGCTGCCGTTCATTCAAAGGCGAATTTGATCGTAACCTTTAATTTGAGGGATTTTCCCGAACAAGAACTCGTAAAATATGAAATTAAAGCGATTCACCCGGACAAATTTATTCAAATACTGATTGAAAATGAAGCCGATTCGGTTTATCTGGCTGCCCGAACTCAATGGCAAAATTTGAAAAAACCGCCGTTACCGCTTAATAATTTTTTAGAAATTTTAGCCTTGAACGGAATAGCGAAAACCGTCGAGCATTTGAGTTTGATGTTTAACGAAGAGCCATAAAATTACTGCCGATATGAACGAAAATCTCACGAAATTTACGGGAACGGAAGTCGGGTATTATTTCATCTGCAAAAAGAAACTCTGGTGGTTTCATCACGGAATTCAGATGGAGCAGGAATCCGACCGCGTGAAGATGGGCAAACTCGTTCACGAAAATTCCTACGGGCGCAAGAAAAAAGAGATTTCGATTGACGGAAAAATCGTCCTCGATTGGCAGGCGGACGGCGTGATTCACGAAGTCAAACTCTCGGATAAAATGGAAGCGGCGCACGAATTTCAACTGCTTTATTACCTGTATTATTTGAAGCAAAAAGGCGTAGAGAATCTGAAGGGACAGATTGATTATCCGAAACTGCGGCAGACGCAGACAATCGAATTAACCGCCGAAAAAGAAGCGGAACTCGAAAAGGCTTTGACGGAAATGGAGAAAATCACAGCAGCGGAGAAGCCGCCGGAAGTCGAATTGATGAAGATTTGTCAGTCGTGCAGTTACGCCGAACTCTGCTGGGGATGAGATAAAGGATTAAGGCGGAAGGATGAAGGCGAAAGGATGAATGATGAATTTAGGGGCGAAAAGTGAAAATGATGAAATGATAAATCGTTATTTTTAATCTAAAATCTAAAATCTAAAATCTAAAATTTAATTATGGCACGACATTATTACCTCACGCGCTCCGGCAGATTGCGGCGCAAAGACAACACGCTCGCTTTTGAACCGGCGGCGGAAAAAGACGAAA
>JBBPXX010000113.1:0-49945 GCA_038200505.1 Pyrinomonadales bacterium
AACATTGGCAGTAAGACTTGAAATTCTTCGTCCGTTAAACTCGTGACAGAAAGAAATTCTCTCGGCTTTCCTTTTAATTCATCATATTTTAACATTTACACAGTTTATCTGATTTTTCTTATTTCAAATAATGTCTAATGGCTTTTGATTTTCCCGAAAATGTTTCTAAACTGGCTTTGCTCGATGTCATTCCCACATTTGAGATGATCAAGTTGATAAATCTTGATTTCTCTAAATCAACTTATCATTGGTTTTTTCTTGCTCAACCTTCGCCTTTGCCTGAAACATTAATAAAAAATTCGGCTGAATTTTATCTTAACTATACGCTTCAAAGTTGGGCGGAAAACGCGAATGCCTTTACTGATGAAGCCAAACAAGAATATCTGAAATATCTGAAAATGGATTCTGTGCTTGAAGCAATGTGTAATGATTATCGCGCCGGTTTGACGACGGATGTTGAACATGATGAATTTGATAAAAAAAACGGAAATAAAATCAATTGTCCTTTAATGGTGCTTTGGGGAGAAAAAGAAACGGACGGAGTTTCATTCGATAATGTTGAAATATGGAAAAAATGGGCAAATGATGTGCAGGGAAATCCGGTAAAAAGCGGACATTTTATGATGGAAGAATCTCCTGACGAAGTATTAAAAGAGTTCATAAATTTTTTTTAATAAAAGTTTATATTTTGAAGCATTTATGAATGTCGTTTGCGCGAACTCATAAACGATAAAACTCTCGAAAGATAAAAGATTGTTCGCAGATTAACATGATTTTTTAAGATTTCTATCTGTGTCCATCTGTGTTAATCTGTGGATAAATTAAACTTGTGGCAAAAATAATCCTACCAAATTCAACCATCGGCGTTTTCGGCAGCGGACAATTAGGGCGAATGTTCGCCATCGAAGCGCGTAAAATGGGTTATCGCGTGCATACTTTTTCGCCTGCAAGCGATACGCCGACGGGACAAGTTGCCGATTTTGAACTCGAAGCCGAATACGATAATTTACGAGCCGTCAAGGATTTTGCGCGGACGGTTGATGTGGTTACGTTCGAGTTTGAAAACGTGCCGTCGGAAACGATTGAAACAGCCGCCGAGTTTGTCGAAGTTTTCCCGCGCGGCGAAGTTTTGCACATCACGCAAAATCGTTTGAGAGAAAAGACTTTTCTTGCAAAAAATAATTTTCCGCACACGCCGTTTCGATATGTCGAAACAATTGAAGATTTGCAAAAAGCGGTTGAAGAAATCGGCTTTCCGTGCGTTTTGAAAACTGCCGGTTTCGGTTACGACGGCAAAGGACAGACGACGATAAAATCAATTGACGAAATAGAAAAAGCGTTTGCCAATCTGAAAAATCGGGCGGCGGTTTTGGAAGCGTTTGTCGAATTTGAAAAGGAAGTTTCGGTAGTTTGCGCGCGTGATCAAAAAGGAAATTTCGCGCATTACGGCGTGATCGAAAACGAACATCAAAATCACATTTTGGACATTTCCTTCGCTCCGGCAATCGTTTCACGAAAAACTTTTGACGAAGCGGTTGAAATTGCGCGAAGCGTTGCCGAAACTTTCGATTACGTCGGAACTTTGTGCGTCGAATTTTTTCTGACGCAAGACGAAAAGCTGCTCATCAACGAACTCGCGCCGCGTCCGCACAATTCGGGACATTTAACTTTCGATGCTTGTGTAACTTCGCAGTTTGAACAGCAATTACGCGCCGTTTGCGGTTTGCCGCTCGGTTCGACGGAATTTTACAGATCGGCGGCAATGGCGAATCTTCTCGGCGATTTGTGGCAAAAAGGCGAACCTGATTGGCAAAAAGTTTTGAAAAATGAAAACGTCAAACTTCATCTCTACGGCAAAACACAGGCGCGAATCGGGCGCAAAATGGGACATTTAACGGCAGTTGCTCAAGATACTTTTACCTCTGTGCAAGCGGTTAAAAAAATGAGATCGGAAATAGCTATTTAAAAACTCCGGCTTTTTCAAAAACATTGACGGTCAAATTATAAAAGCTAAATAACGAGTATTTTTGCGCCGCATAATATATGACCTCCTTCCATCGTATATATCCCGAATTGATTGATCTTTTCCAAGACACTAAAACTGATACTTCAAACAATTTTTGAAAAATAAAGTAAAAACATATTGATTTTACTAAAAATAATTAAAGAAAATCAATGTTTTGTTTATAGAGTTGAGATAGATTGAGAATAGAAAGCGACGCTGCACATTTAACTTATGAGATTAAGGTGATGAAAGCATTACTTTTAGTTCATCACCAATTATCGTTCGTTTTTCGTTTAATGATAGTCGTCGAATTACGAATGACGTTTGTAAGATTTATATTTTATGAGTTCTATACAATTTAACTACCGATTTGCATTTATGCTAAAATTGCTTCATAAACTAAGCAGTATCAAATCCCGTAATTTCTGGAGAAACCAAATGAAAAATCTAAGACTGAGATCAAAGATCAGTTTGTGGCTGGCTTGTCTTTGCCTATGTCTGAATGTCATTTCCGCATCGGCACAAAATAAATCCGACAAACAAAACGATAATAAAGATTCAAACGAAAAAATAACCATCGCGTCGGCGATGAAAAATTTGTCGTGGCGCAGCATCGGTCCTGCTAATATGGGCGGTCGTGTGGCGGATGTCGAAGGAGTTCCGGGCGACCCGAATATCGTTTATGTGGCGACGGGTTCGGGCGGAATTTTTAAAACGACGAACGGCGGTTTGGATTGGACACCGATTTTTGACCGTCAAAACACAATTTCAGTCGGCGACATCGCGTTAGAGCCGGGAAATCCTGATGTCATTTGGGTTGGAACGGGCGAATCGAATGTGCGAAATTCGGTTTCGTTTGGCGACGGTGTTTATAAATCTACCGACGGCGGGAAAAACTGGAATTATCTTGGATTAAAAGACACAGATACGATTTCAAAAATCGTTATCAATCCGAGAAATCCTGACGTTGCTTACGTTGCGGCAGTCGGACGCACTTGGGGACCAAACGAAGAACGCGGCGTTTTTATGACGACGGACGGCGGCAAGACTTGGACGAAAACTCTTTATATTGACCCATATCACGGCGCGTCGGATTTGGTGATTGACGAACAGAATCCGAATATTCTTTATGCCGGAATGTGGCGTTTCGAGCGCAAACCTTGGACATTTACGAGCGGCAGCGAACAAGGCGGAGTTTTTCGTTCGATAGACGGCGGCAGAACATGGAAAAAAATTGAAAAAGGTTTGCCGAAAATGATCGGGCGCGTCGGTTTGGCAATCGCGGCGAGCAATCCGAATGTCGTTTACGCGATTTTGGAAGCGAAGGAAGGAACGCTTTATCGTTCGGACGATAAGGGCGAAAATTTCCGGCAGGTTTATAAAAAACAGGATATTGTCGGGCGCGGATTTTATTACACACGAGTCAGAGTTGATCCGACCAATGAAGACAAAGTTTATGCCGTCGCGTCGCCGCTTTTTATGTCGCTTGACGGCGGACGCAATTTTTCGCGGATTTCGCCGAATACGCATATTGATTATCACGCGCTTTGGATTGACCCGTTAAATCCGAAAAGGATTTGGCAAGGGCAAGACGGCGGCGTTGCCGTTACGACCGACGGCAAGAATTGGGAATATGTCAATAATCTTGCTATCGGACAATATTATCAGGTTTTCGCCGATAATGTCGCGCCTTTTTATAATCTAATCGGCGGATTGCAGGACAACGGAACTTGGGTCGGACCTTCGAGAACGCGCGAACCTGCCGGAATTTTAAATGATGATTGGCGAATGATTAGCTTCGGCGACGGTTTTTACGGCATTTCTTATGCGGACAATCCCGATCTTTTCTTAACCGAATCGCAGGGCGGAAGTGTTGTCAGAACCGATATGAAAAACCGCGAACAACAATCTGTCGTTCCATATTTCGGTCTTGGCGGTGCGGCGGAAAACGACAAATATCGCTTTAACTGGAACGCGCCTTTGATTCTTTCGCCGCACGATAAAAATACGGTTTATCTCGGCGGCAGTGTTGTTTTCAAATCAAACGATTTCGGGAAAACTTGGACGGCAATCAGCCCGGACTTAACAAAAAATAATCGTGAAAGATTGAAGGATGCGGGCGGACCGATTTTCACGGAAAACACTTCCGCCGAAGCGTTTGCGACGATTATCAGCTTTGCCGAATCACCGCTTCAGGAAAATTTGTTGTGGGCGGGAACGGACGACGGCAATCTGCAAATGACAACCGACGGCGGTAAGAATTGGACGAATATTGTCAAAAACTTGCCGAAAGTTCCCGAAGATTCTTCCATTTCGCACGTCGAGTTATCGCGGCAAAACGTCAACACGGCATACATCGCGGTTGATCGGCATAAATTTGACGATTACAGACCTTACGTTTTCAAAACGACAGACGGCGGCAAAAATTTTACAAATATCACGGGAAATCTGCCGGAAAAATCTTACGTTCACGTCGTAACGGAAGACCCGAAAAATCCGAATTTATTGTATGCCGGAACGGAATTGGGTTTATATGGTTCTTACGACGGCGGCAAAAATTGGATTGAATTGAATATGAAAAATTTCCCGCGCGTTGCCGTTCACGATATTCTCGTTCACCCGCGCGATAACGACATTATTTTGGCGACACACGGGCGCAGTTTGTGGGTTTTTGACGACGCAACGCCCATTCAGCAAATGAATGACAGCATTTTGCAAAATACCACATATTTGTTCAACGTGCGTCCGGCTTACCGTTTTGCCACGCGCTTTACGCGCTACGGTATCGGCGACAAGATTTTTCAAGGAACGAATCCGCCGAACGGTGCAATTATTACTTATTATTTGAAGGACAAACCGGATGCAAAAACGCCGTTGAAACTCGAAATTTTTGACGCAGCCGGAAAGAAAATTTCGGAAGTGAGAAATCTGTCGAAAGAAGCCGGCTTAAATCGGACGATGTGGAATTTGGGTTATGAAGGAGCGCGTTCGCGGAGAATGCCGACGGCGGAACAACTCGAATTCGGCGGTTCGTCGCGTGGTCCGCAAGCGATGCCGGGTGTTTATACGGCTAAATTGTTAGTTGGCGATAAGGTCGCGCAAGAAACGAAAATCGAAGTTCGTGTTGATCCGACGGTTTCGATTACAACCGCCGAACTGCAATCTCAGTTTGATCTAGCGATGCGTCTGCGCGATATGCTTTCGAGGCTTAACGACGCTTTGCGTCTGCTCGACAGCGCGAAACAGCAAGCCGAACAAATCGAAAAAGTCGCTAAAGACCGTTTGACGGATGTTTCGCCGGATTTGACCAAAGCCTTAGCGGATTACAAAAAACGGATTGATACGATTACGGGCGATTTAATTGTCGGCGATGAAGACGGCATTCGCGCATCAGCAAAATTGACCGATCAAATCGGCGGTTTATATGGTTCTGTCGCCGGCGGAAACGCCGCGCCGACGGCGGCAATGCGTGAACAGTTTAATTTACTGCAAACTCAATTACCGTCCAAAATCGTAGAGATAAACCGCTTTATTAGTGAAGATACGGCAAGGTTAAATCAAACTTTGCAAAAAGTTGGTTTGCCGATCATTGTTGTCGGCAAACCGTTTGAATTGTCGAAATAAAATTAGCCGCGAATTACACGAATAAAAAAACATAAAAACAATTCGTGTAATTCGTGTAATTCGCGGCTGAAATATTTTTGCAAAAACCTAAATTCGTTTCGCCAGCCAAATCCCGCCCAAAACTCCGATAAACCCGACTAAAACGCTCAAAAAAAGATAAACAAAAGCGGTTACAAAATATTTTCCCCGAATCAGTTCAAAAATTTCGAGTTCAAAAGTCGAAAATGTCGTGAATGCGCCGAGAAATCCGACTATGACGGCAATCCGCAAATTTTCGTGTGCCGAATATCTGTCGGTAAAAAGCACCAACAAAAAGCCGATCAGAAATGAACCGAGAATATTAACGGTAAAAGTCGGAAACGGAAATTTTTGAAAGATATTGGAAATCGGCGAGATATTTATCAAATACCGCGCAATCGCGCCAAACGCGCCGCCGATTCCGACTGCAAAGATTTTAGTCAAACTTTCCATTTACAATTAGCGATTGAAAACCGTTATTTCGCCATCTTTCGCCATTATCACCATATTTGCCAAATTAATAAAAAGTCCGTGGCAGACAACTCCTTCAATCGCGTTTAATTTTTCGGAAATATCATTTGCGTTTTTGATTTCGCCGAAATCGGCATCGAGAATTTGATTTCCCGCATCGGTTATAAAAGTTTTTCCGTCTTTTTCTCTGATTTTCGACGCACCGCCGATTTTTTCGATTTGCTTTTGCGCGAAATTCAAAGCAATCGGCACGACTTCGACGGGAACTTTGAACGCGCCGAGAACGTCAACTTTTTTGCTCGAATCGGCGATAATTATTTGATTTTTTGTTAAACGGGCTACCATTTTTTCTCTGAACAACGCGCCGCCGCCGCCTTTTATTAAATTCAAATCCGCATCGAATTCGTCAGTTCCGTCAATCGTTAAATCAATCGAATCAACTTCATCCAAAGTAATCAGCGGAATATTCAAAGATTTTACTAATTTTTCAGTTTTATTTGAAGTCGGAACGCCTTTGATTTTCAAACCTTTTTTAACTAATTTGCCGATTTCCCGAACGGCATATTCAGCCGTCGAACCTGTTCCTAAACCAATGATTTGATTGTCTTTTATTATTTTGACGGCTTCTTTGGCGGCTAAAAGTTTTTCTTCTTCCAAATTTTGCATATTTTATTCTCTAATCGCTTTGTAGCCTTTTGACAAAAGACGCGGCGGAACGCCAAGCCAGTAAAGTCCTTGAAAAACCGACCAACGCGCAAATGTCCAGACGAATGAACGATTTTCAAACCGGCGCGAAGAAGTCGTAACCGGCAAATTTATGTGCATAAACCGACCTTTTCTGTTTAGTTTTTTATATAAATCAACATCTTCAAAAAGCGGCAAATCACGAAAACCGCCGATTTTCTCATAAACTTCGCGCCGCACGAACATCGCCGAATCGCCATAGACAAGACCGATTGAGCGAAGTTGCGGATAAAGCCACGTTAAAAATCGCGCCCAACGAGTTTTGCCGTCAAAAACTATCTCAAAATTTCCGCCGACAATTTCATTGTAACGCACATACTGTTTGATTTGTTTGGCGCAACCCTGCACCGGGCGCGTGTCGGCGTGGAGAAACCAAAAAATTTCTCCCGAAGCGTGTTTTGTGCCTTCGTGAAGCTGCTTTCCGCGATTAGATTGGTCAATTTTTATTAGCTTAAACGGTTTCCTGTGCGCGTAATTTTCGATTATCTCTATTGTTTTATCCGTACTTCCGCCGTCAACGACAATGATTTCATCAACATTTACCAGTCTCGAAAGCGCGTCGAATGTTTTTTTTATCGTTAATTCTTCATTCAAGGTTGGGATGATAACGGAAATTTCCATAATTCAGAACCGCCTGCGTAAGCGGATGGTTGAAGTCAGCATTTGCAAAGTTTGTTGACGATTTGGAACGCAATGTTTAACCACCCGCTTACGCAGGCGGTTCTGACATGCAAACTGTTTTTAGAAACGAACGGTTTCTTCGGGCGAATCGTTTCCTTCCGCCTTTTTCCACTCTTCGGATGAATTGTAAAAGTTGGTGTCAAATTCAGTCAAAGATTGAATTTTAATTCCTTCAATCTCGCTCGGAGCGTCTTCAAATCTGACAATCGAGCCGCAGCCGATGATTTCCGCGCCGAGTTCTTTGACCAGTTCGACGGTTTCCTTGATAGCATTTCCCGAACGTATCAAATCATCAACAATAATGCACGGATAAATATCGCTGTCTTTTAAGTATTGGCGAAACTGACGTTTGCCGTTTTCGATTTCCGCCCAATAAATCTGGTCTGCGCCGAGTGCTTCGCGCACAGCGAAAGCAACGGGAATGCCGCCCGGACTCGGACTGATAATCGAAATCTTCGGCAAACGGCTGGCAATTGATTTGTCCATCCGAAATTTGCGGCTCAAACCAACGGACAAAACTCTCGAATTATCATAATAACGAAACGCCAGCGGCATCTGAAAATAATGCGAAGCGTGTTTGCCGCTCGGATAAACAAAATGTCCGTGCCGGTAAGCTCCCGTTTGTTCTAAAATTTCCATTACCGATTCCGGCGAAGGAATTAAATTCACCATATTTATTTCTCCTTTTTATTTTTACATTAGTTGATTTTCAAATTATACGACAAATCTTAAAATTTTCTTTCCGTAAAACCAATTATAGATTTTATTTTTGTTCGGACTTTAGAAATTTTGCGATATTTGTTTTTTCTGATATATTCATTTTTTCAGGCATTTCATCAATTTTGAACCAACCGGCTTGAAATGTTTCGCGGTTTATCTCGGGAATGCCGCCGGATTTTGCACGATATAGAATTTCAATGTGGCTATTGACGGTTCTGACGCGAAGTAGTTTTATATCGCGCAGTTCCAAGCCGGTTTCCTCAAAAATCTCGCGTTTAACGGTCGTTTCGGGTTGTTCGCCGTAGTTGACAAACCCGCCCGGTATTCCCCAACCGGAGGCAGATCGGAAAACGTGATCAAGCAGTAAAACCTCTTCATTTTCATTTGTGATGATTACTGCTGCTGAAACGGTAAATGTTTTTTGCGTGATGCGAATAACTTTTGCCCGTAGGTAGTGCGGAGTGTTTCTCCAAATTGAACCGATTATTTTTTTTAACATTAGGGCAAATTTATTTTTGAAGAAAGATTCAAAAAAGCCTAAAAATTCTGGAAAATAAACATTGTTAAAAGTATACTAACAATGTGGGTGAGTTTTTCTTTTAACTCATCTCCCAATAAAAACCATACGTTTAACAGTCGGAGTTTTCAATGTCAAAAATGTTTTCTTATAAAAATGTAAGTATCAGTTTGCTTTGTATCTTGTGCTTTACGCTTATTGCCTTCGGACAAAAAGACGCTTTACAAAAGGATTTAGATAATTCTTTTGTAAAGTTCAATCTTGTTCGTTTGAATAATCAAACGACCTTACAAAAAGCCGAATCAGGTTCTTCGCTCGTAATTTCGACGGGCGAAAAAAGAGTTGAATTGGTTTTAACACCGAATGATCTGCGCCTTCCGGGCTATCGGGCGGAAGATACTAATGCAAAAGGTATGAGAACGCTTGAAAGAAGTGCGGTAACGACTTTTAAAGGAAAAGTCGCCGGTGAAAATAGTTCCGAAGTTCGTCTGACAATTGACGGCACGAAAATCGAAGGTTACTTTTTTACGGATAACGATAAATTCTTTATTGAACCTGCCAAAAATTATTCGTCTTTGGCAAATGCCGGTGATTTTGTAGTTTATAAAGCGGAAGACTTGCTCAAACAGAATAGTTTTAGCTGTGATTCGGAACTTTTTGAAAAGATTGAACGCGGCAAAACTATGATTGCCACGAACGGCATCGAAAGCTCACAGGCTTCAAAAGTCGTGCAATTGGCGACGGAAGCCGACTTTGAATATGTGAACGCATTGGGCGGTGCAGTTCAAGCCAACAACGAAATTTTAAATGTTTTGAATATGGTTGAAGGCGTTTATGCAACTGAATTTAATTTATCAATCCGTGTTCCTTTCCAACATACTTGGTCAATTCAGGATTCTTATCCGGCATCGGATATAACTTCACTTCTGACTTCATTTAAAAATTCTTGGAACATCAATTATCCGGTCGCGCAATATCCGCGCAGTGCGGCGCATCTTTTCTCGGCAAAACCGAGTGTTTTATCGAAAGGGTTTGCTTATGTCGGTGCGCTTTGCAATCATCCCGAATTTGCTTATGGTTTGAGCGGAAGACTTGATTGGGAACCCGGAAAATTTTTAGTAACGGCACACGAAATCGGACATAATCTCGGCGCAAATCACGTTGATGGGACACAAAGCTGTGATAATACGTTGATGAACGAAACTTTGAGCGGAAGCACACCGCTTAAATTTTGCAGTTATTCGCACACCGAAATTGTAAATTTTACAACCACTAACGACGCTTGTTTGATTCCTTCCAGAACTTCCGCCGCACGATTGGATTTTGACGGCGACGGCAAATCCGATCTGGCGGTTTTTCGCCCGTCGAACGGCGTTTGGTATATCACAAACAGCGGCAGCAATTCGTTTAATTTTTCTCAATTCGGACAACTCGGCGACAAACCCGTTCCGGCAGATTACGACGGCGACGGCAAAACGGACATCGCAATTTATCGCGGCGGCAACTGGTATCGTTTGAAATCCACAACCAATACTTTCGACGCAGTTTATTTCGGGGCGGCGACGGACATTCCCGCGCCTGCCGATTTTGACGGCGACGGGAAAGCCGATGTCGCGGTTTTCCGTCCGTCAACCGGTGTCTGGCATCGCTTGATAAGCGGAAACGGAAATGTTTATTCAGCAGTTCAGTTCGGTGCGGACGGCGATGTGCCTGTTCCGGCTGATTTTGACGGCGACGGTAAAGCCGAGGTCAATGTCTTTCGCCCGTCAAACGGCGGCTGGTATCGCTTAAACAGCAGTAACGGCGCATTTTACGGCGTGCAGTTCGGACAATCCGGCGACAAGCCTTTAATCGGTGATTTCGACGGCGACGGCAAAGCCGATGTCGCGGTTTTTCGTCCGCAAAACGGCGGTTGGTATCGCTTAAACAGCAGTAATAGCGCATTCAGCGGAACGGCATTCGGAGCTTCGACGGATTTGCCGACTCCGGCGGACTATGACGGCGACGGCAAAACAGATATTTCGGTTTTTCGCCCGTCGAACGGTTACTGGTATCGTTTTAACAGTTCCAATAATTCCTTTGCCGCCGCGCAGTTCGGAGCAGATCAGGATGTTCCCGCCCCGTCATATTATGTTCAGTAGCATTTTAATTGCAGACTTTACCAACTTGACTTCTGTTTGCAAACTTCGCTATCTTAATCATTCGCTTTTAATTAAGCGAAGCGCAAACATAGGCACTTAGCTCAGTGGTAGAGCACTACCTTGACACGGTAGGGGTCAGCAGTTCAACTCTGCTAGTGCCTACCAATTTCATAAAAAAAAACAACGGTTTGAAGCAATTCGCCGTTGTTTTTTTTTATGAAATGTATAAAAGCAGACAATTCTCAAGCAAAAGAAATTCTTCAATCTTTTCATTCCCGATCTTTTCCGCTCTTGACCGAATCAAATTTACTCTGATTTTTGTCTTTTCGGTTGTTTCTTTTCCGCATCGAACTCGACGCTGCAAGCTCCGCGCATTCAGGTCGAAACTCCGAGTTTTGGCAGAATCACGAGTTGCAAAAGCAGCCAAAAGATGACAAAACCGATTATCCAATATAATTCATCCATTTATTTTCTCCGATTTTTATTGGGAATTAGCAGAAGCCGCTGCCGAAACTTTCGTGTCGAAACCGGCATCCGTCCAAGCCTTTGTTCCGCCGCTGACGTTATAAATTTTCTCAAATCCGGCGTTTTCCAAAACACTCGTCCCCAAACTCGAACGATAACCGCTTTGACAAATAACGTAACTCGGCTTTTGCGGATCGAGTTTGTCAATTTCCCTCGACAAAACATCGAGCGGAATATTTATCGTGTTTGGCGCGTGTCCGCCGATGTGTTCGGCAATCCGGCGCACATCAACAAATTGGATTTCGTCCGATAAACTTTCTTTGACTTTTTCAACCGTAATTTGTTCGACAATTTTCTTTTCACCTTCAAAATCTTCGAGCAAAATAAAACCTTTGACCGTTTCGTGTCCGACTCGCGCCAGACGCATCACGGCTTCATCAATTTGTTCGTTTGTGTCGGCGGAAATTGCCAATGGCGTTCCGATTGGAATAAGCGTTCCAGCCCAAGAAGCGAACTGTCCGCCGAGTCCGATATTTATTGCGTTCGGAATATGTCCCGCGCCGAATTCATAATTTTTCCGAACGTCCAAAACTATGCCGTCGAAGTTTTGGATTTCTTCGGTGGAAAATTCTTTCGGTTTCGGCAAATCTTCCAAAGCAGACGAACCTTCCAAGTTTTTCGCCGCCGATTTCGAGAAGTATGCGGGAACTTCCGGCTGGTCAGCCGCAACGATTTTTACAAATTCTTCCTTGCTCATCGGTTGCAGTGCATAATTAAACTGTCTTTGATTTCCCAAAGTCGACCAAGTTTCTTTTGAAAGCGATTTTCCGCATAAACTTCCCGCGCCGTGCGCCGGATAAACTTCGGCTTCGTCTGGAAGCGGCAGAATTTTTTCGTGCAGTGAATCATATAAAAACCCAGCCATTTCTTCCGCCGTAAAACCTTTCGAGCCGACCAAATCAGGTCTGCCGACATCGCCGATAAACAGCGTATCGCCCGTGAACATTTTTAGAGGTTCGCCTTCACTTTCCGCTAAAATCGTAATTCCTTCGGGCGTGTGTCCGGGTGTTTCGAGAAATTTCAAGTTGATTTTGCCGACGTTCAGTTCATCGCCGTCTTTGACCTTCAAAGTCGGAAATTTTGTATTTGCGCGTTGTCCATAAATGATTTCCGCGCCCGTTTTTTTCGCAAGTTCGATATGTCCGCTGACAAAATCGGCGTGCGAATGTGTTTCGATTACATATTTAATTTTTTGATTGTTTGCTTCGGCTTCGTCCAAATATTGCTGAACGTCGCGTTGCGGGTCAATAATCACCGCTTCCGTTTCCGAACCCAAATAATAAGAAGCGTGAGCTAAACATCCTAAATAAAATTGTTTGAATTTCATAAATTTATCCTCCAATCTGCGCCCTTGCTCACGCGCGGGCTTCTGCCAATGAATTCACATACTTTTTAAGCTTTCCGCTTTATTGTTTCACAAATCGCGCCGTTTGTTAATTTTTAATCAAAAATTTCGCCCCGAAAGGCAGGATATAACCTTTTGAATTTTCGCCAATTTCCGCCAAGATTTCATCAAAAGAATTCGCTTTTTGAAGGCGCATCAAGCGCGTTTCGTTTGCGGGTAAAGATGTTACGATTCGGACATTGAATTCTTCCGCTTTGCGTAATAAATTCCACGCCGTTTGTCCGTTGACTTGATAGCTTTCGCAGAGTTTTTCGGCTAACGCGCTTGAGTTTTCCGCTTCAAACCACGATAAAAAGTCGTTTCTGCCCAAACCATCGGCGCATTCGGCGAGAAAGATAATCGTGCCGCCGTCATTGCAGGCGCGTGAAGCCATATCGAGAGATTTGTGTGCCTGAATTATATTTATATCGTGCGGAAATCCGCCGCAGGAAACGATTACCAAATCGCGCTTTTCGGCAATTTCAATCGTATGTTTGGAAGCGTAAAATTCACACGCCGCACGATGCGATGAAATCCAATTACCGCAAAATAAATCAACTGCTTCGCCTTTTTCGTTAACGATTGTGCTGATCGAAAATGTCGGCGGAAGTTTTTTGACGACTTCCATAAACGCTTCGTGGACGGCGTTTCCGTCCAAAATTCCCGTATCAACACCTTCGCGCCGCGATTTTTTCTCACAGTCAAAAGCCAATTTATGCGTGGCGGAAATCGTCCGCGACGAACCGAGTCCGGGACAAATCAACTTTCTGCCGCCCGCAAATCCGGCGAAATAATGGAATGAAATGCCGCCGACAATGATGACGTGATCGTGTTCGGTCAAAGCGCGGTTTAATTGAATCGGAATGCCAGCGGAAGTTTCGCCGAAATTGACAAGCTGCGCCAAATCGCGCGGGTTATGGTCTAAAGTTTTGATGCGTTGATTGATAAACGGCGTGAGAATCGTTTGTTTTTCGGCTTCGGTAACTTTGCGGTGAATGCCGGTTGCAAAAATTATACGGATGTCGAAAGGCATCGTGCCGTTTGCAATCAAGCGGCGCACGAGCAAGTTGACAATTTGACCGCTCGCCGTCTGCCGCGTCGCGTCCGGCACGACGATTAAAACGCTTTCACCTTGATTGATTATTTCTTCGATTGCCGGTGAACCAATCGGACTGTCGAATTTCGCGCCGATTTCCGCGTCCGTCAATGCAGATTCAATTTCCGTTCCGCCTAAAATATCGAATTTATTTTCATCAAAGGCGAAGTTTATAAAGGTTTTTCCGTAAGCTAATTTAATTTCAGACATTTACTTTGTGCAGAGAATTTCGGTTGGCGATCAGTTAATCAAACTTGCATTCTTGACTTAGGACTTTGGACTTTGAACTTTGAACTTTGGACATTTCCGCCGGTGCAAAGCAGTTTGCGCCCGAAAAACATTGATGCGCGTCGGCTTGCTCTGCAGCAAATGTTTCCATTTGAATCGTTAAATGGTCAATACCGAATTCGTCGTGCAGTTTTTCCCTGATTTTTTGTAAAAGTTCTGTTTGCACGACATTTTCCTGATGAACGATGTGAACGCTCAAGGCTTCCATTCCCGAAGTTATCGTCCAAACGTGCAAGTCGTGGACGTTTTCGACATTTTCAGTCTGCAAAATTGTTTGTTCGACAGCCGTTAAGTTGATGTGTGCGGGCGTTCCTTCCAATAAAACATTGACCGATTCTTTAATTAAATTCCACGCGCCGAAAATTATAATCAAACTTATCAAAACGCTCGACGCGGCATCAGCCCAAATCCAGCCGAACGCGAGAATCAACACGCCGGCGACAATCGCCGCGACCGAACCGAGCAAATCTCCCATCACGTGCAGCCACGCGCCGCGCATATTCAAATCGTGTTCGTGTCCGCCGTGCAGAAGAAAAGCGGCGATGATATTGACGATCAAACCGCCGACGGCAACCGCCGTCATTTCAAAACCTTTGACATTTTGCGGCGTTTGCCAACGCTCGAACGCTTCGTAAATTACCCACACCGAGATCAAAACCAGTGCGATTCCGTTGACGAAAGCGGCGAGGATTTCGTAGCGATAATAGCCGAATGTTTTTTTAGCGGTTGCCGGACGCGCCGCAAACCAAATCGCCGCCAAAGTTAAAGACAAAGCGGCAACGTCCGTCAACATATGTCCCGCGTCGGCAAGCAGCGCGAGCGAATTCGACAGCCAGCCGCCGACTGCTTCGGCGATCATATAAACGAAGGTCAAGCCGAGCGCGAATTTTAGTTTTGTCAGACTCTGCGCCGAACGTCTTTCGTGGGAATGTGAATGATTTGCGCCGATTTTCTTTCTCCTTTCGTCTATTGCCGCACAGCCCGACCGCTGTTTAATGACAAATTATAACGGGTTCGATTTCCCTTCTCGTCGCTGATTTCGATAATTGCCGCACCCGTCGAACTGGAAATCTGCAACCGAAATGTGCCGTCGCCGGAAGCGAAAACTTCGCGTCCCGACGCTCTAACGGTTGTTCCCGGTTTTGTTCTGCCGCTGATAATATAAATGTTTCCGCCGACTTTTTCGACCTGCCATTCGCCGGCTTCAACCGTTTCGCTTCTGGTTTGTTTTATGATAGCAAATTTCCAAGGCTCGCCCCAATCGCTTCCCTGACCTGACGCGGAATTGGCTTTCAAACGCCAGTAATATACGCCGGGCGCGAGATTTGCGACGGTAAAAATTTGATTCGTTATATTTTCGCGCTCGATAAATATCGCATCGGCAGTAAAAAACGGTGAGCCGGAAACCTGAAGATGAAAACTCAGCGGCGAAGTCGAATCCGGCTTTTGCCAGCGAAAAGAAACATCGGACGATGTTGAAATTTGCTCGGAATTTTGCGGCGCGACGGGTTTGGGCGCGTCGAGCAGACGCTCTTTCGGTGAAATTTTTCCGTTATTAATGCTGGCAAATTCATTTTCTTTGACAACCGTTCGATCAATGCCGGTGTTTGATTCGACTCCGCCGCGGCTGACGCGGATTTCGCCGCCGTTAGTTTGTTCGTTGATTTTAAAACTCGCATCGGTTTGCGGAAAAAGACGATTTTCCGATTCTTTGACTTCGACCACGTTTTCCGTAGCTTCTGTCTGATCCTGCGTTTTGACGTTCATTTGTCCTTCGTCGAGCGTTACGCGGACGTTTGTTCCGCCAAAAATTGAAGCACTGTCGCGGATGACAATCGTGCTGTTCGGGCGCACCGAAAGCATCGAACCGTCAATCATCTGGATTTGGGCGCGTCCGTCGGCTTGCGTCTGAACCGTGTCGCCCGCCG
Organism: Pyrinomonadales bacterium; assembly: GCA_038200505.1. Classification (GTDB taxonomy): domain Bacteria; phylum Acidobacteriota; class Blastocatellia; order Pyrinomonadales; family Pyrinomonadaceae. The sequence goes on from JBBPXX010000113.1 coordinate 16,143, forward strand.
CGACATACGTTTCTTTTGTGACAAGAATAGTTTCGCGCGTCGAAGCTCGAATGACGCGGACATCGCCTTCGTAAGAGACGATTCGCGCCGCGTCTTTTGGAATTTCCGTATTTTCCGGCGTTGCCAAAATCGAATTATTTCGCCACAACCACCAACCGCCGCCAATCAGAAGACACAAAAACACGAAGCCGGCAATGATGCCGTACACAGTGCTTTTTTTGATGTTCCACCAATCAACGTAATATTTGCGAAATTTGCTTTCCATCAGAGGTGATTCAGCCCGGAAAATTTATCAACCGTCTTATTATACTACTTCTTCGGCTTCTTTGGCGGGCGGGAAAATCAGCGAAAGAATTATCGAAAGCAAGATTGTGCCGACGACGATTCCGAGCGAGATATTGATGACGATTTGCTCAAAGTCGCGATGCACATATCTTTGCAGAAACACGCTGAGAGCCGAATCGCTTTCGCCCGTCGCCATCAGCAAACCTTCCGCAATCAGCGGCAAAAGCATTTTAAAACCGATAAAACTCAAAACAAAAGCCAAACCGTATTTGAGAAAATGAAACTTGTCCGCCATTTCAACGAGCAGAAAAAAGAACGTCCGCAAACCTAAAATAGCAAAGATATTTGAAGTGTAAACGATAAATCTGTCGGTCGTGATGCCGAAAATCGCCGGAATCGAATCAACGGCGAAAACCAGATCGGCGACATTTATGACTATTAAAACCAAAAGTAGCAGCGTTCCGACTCGTTTTCCGTCTTTTATAACAAAGAATTTTTCGCCTTCATAAGTTTTCGTGATTCTGATAAACCGCGTCGTCAACCGCACAATTGCGCTTTCTTCGGGATTAAAATCTTCGTCTTCGGAGAACATTTTGATTCCCGTATAAACCAGAAATGCGCCAAAAAAATAAAGTATCCAATGGAATTTTTCAACCAATTCCGCACCTGCGAAAATCATTATCATTCGCAGGACGAGTGCCATAAAGATTCCCCAAAACAATGCGCGGTGCTGATATTTTTTCGGGACTTTGAAAAAATTAAAAATCAGCAAAAAGACGAATAAATTATCAATCGAAAGCGAGAGTTCGATTAAATATCCGGTGAAAAATTCTTTCGCCTTATGCGAAGCCAACGCCCAATCCTGATTGTGTGTGCCGACGTGCCAGTAAATAAAACCGTCAAAGGCGAGCGCAAGCGAAACCCAAACAATGCTCCAGCCGATTGTTTCGCGTCGCGTCGGCGTGTGCGCGTGCCGGTTGACGATGCCGACATCAACAAAAAGCGCGATTAAAACGACGGCAAAGAAAAAAATCCAAACCCACATCGGGTAATCAATATTCATACTAAATTAAAATACAGGGTTTAAGGCTTAAAAGTCCAAAGACAAAAGTCCAAAGTCCAAAGCCCAAAGTTGAAGACAAACTGACTTTGGACTTTGGACTTTTGTCTTTGGACTCGAATTCACATCGGTTGAATTCTGAGCAAATAGCTGCAAACGGCAATCGGAACGCCGGGCGAAACCGAAATTCTTTGCCCGACGGGAAGTTCGTAATTATTTATCATCGCCGGATTGCGCCCTTCGTTGAGAAGCGAGAAATTTCCCTGCGCGTCGTATATCAAACTCAAATGACGGCGGCTGATTTCAGGATCGCCGGTCAACGCAACATCAACCGGTTTCGATTTCGAGCCGCGCCCGATGCTGATTTCAGTTTGGTAAATCGGCAAAACCGTCTGACGAACGCCGTCGCGCCAAATCTCCAATTTGTAAAGTTCCTTTGCCGGACGTTTTTGAACGTGCGTCATTTCCTCGCCGTCGTTTGCCTGATATTGAGAAATTTGCGGCACATTCATCTGCCGGACGGTCGGCGGCGGCTGACTGGAATAGATTGTTTGATTCTGGACAAAGTTCGGCGGCTGCAAAACCGGACTATTTTCTCTCGGCAGCGGCTGCGACGGCTTTGGTATATTCTTCGGACGCGCCAAAATGCTTGTTTTATTGCTCGAAGCGTCGTCCCAACTGTGCTGAACGCGCACGTCGCCCTGTTCGAGCGTACCGTCAACACGCAGTTCGACGGCGAAAGACTGCGTTTCGAGTTTTCTTTTTCCGGCGATTTCCTTCGCCCGTTCCGCCAGAATGTGATAAAGCCCTTGGTCCAAACCTTTACGCTTGACACCCTGCCAATCTTTATCGTCCGCTTCGCTCAAAAAAATTATGTATTCGGTCGGAATAATCGTCGTGCCTTGCGGCAGCGGAACGAGTTCGCGCTGCATAACTTCTTCGACGGCTTTGGCGATTTTGACGATAAATTCTTCCGCCTGACTGCGCGGTTTAACCTGCGCGTCGCGGGCGGCTTCTTCCAAAACGAGTTCCGCCGATTCGCCGTCTATCCAATTTCTGACTTTATCCAATACGCTCACTAATTTTTTACCTCGAAATTTTTATTGTGTCGTCGCCCGCTCTGGTTTTGCCGCTGACCCAACCGTGTGTCGGCGCATTATTGTTATCTGTTATGACGTGACCCTGCTCGATTATATCAACTTCATACCAATTGCCGTCGGTATTGACAATCCGCAATTTTGAATCTTTTGTTACGATTCCAAGCGGCTGATTATCCGTGTTTGAATCGGAACGTAAATTTATATCCGTCAGCGCGACTGCTTCAGATTTTGAAAACGGACTTGAAAAATCAGGCAAAACGCCGCGTCCGCGTAAATAATTATGCGTTCCGTAAAGGATTCCGGCAAATAATCCGATAAAAATTACAAAAATAGCGAAACGGCGCGGAAAATTCCACTGTCGCTTTTGTTTCGGCTGAACAAATATTTCCTGTTCCTGAACTGATTCGTGTTCGATAACCGGCGGCTGTTTGATCGGAGTTTGATAATTATTGTCCAATTTAACAACCAGCGGCAGACGATTAGGAGAAGATAAATTCGGATTTACCTTGAAATCTTTGGAAGTATTGAAACGCGGAAGCTGCGGCGCAAGCGGCGTGTAGCCTTTTGAAATGTGCGGCTGCGGAATCGTGTGCGGCTGACTGGAAACTTGTCTCAAATCTTCGCCGTCTTCAACTTCGGCAAGTCTTTTAATACTTGATAAGTCCTGCCAAAAGTCGGTTACGTTTTGATGTCTGTCTTTCGGATTATTTTGCGTAGCTTTATTTAAAACCTTGACCAGTTCATTTGCCCAAGGCTTTTGCCGCATATTAAACGGCAGTTCGGTAATCGGATTATTCGTAAAAAATCGCGGTGATTCGCAGGTTATCAAAACATAAGCCGATTTTGCCAGCGAATAAATATCAGCGGCGGGCGTAAGTTCCGCAACGGTCAAAGTTCCCGTATTTCCGCTAAACATCGGACTGTGTTCGGGCGGCGCGAACATATTTGTTCCGACTCTCGTGATCGGCGAATCCGACTGCGACATTCGCGCCACGCCGAAATCGGCGATTTTTACAGTTTGTTTATCTTTAGTAAGTAAAAGATTTTGCGGCTTTATATCGCGGTGAATAATTCCCATTTTGTGCGCGTGTCCTAATCCGGCGCAAACTTGTTCGATATAAAACAGAGCCTTTGACAAATTTAAACTTTTTTCACGACACGCCCGCGCCAAATCGCCGCCGGGAAGATATTCAAGCACGAGATAATGAAAAATCGTATTTCGCAAATCCCGCGCCGTGCCGTGTCCCAAACGGCTGATGACGTTCGGATGCCGCACACGGTCAAGCGCAATCGCTTCGTTTTGAAAATTTTCAACTAAAGTTCGCTCCAAATCAAGGTCTAAATCGTTCTGCATAAAGACGTTGAGAGCTTTGATAACAACCAGACTGTGCGGCGACTGCGGTGAAGCCAGCGAATCTTTGGCGACATAAATTTCGGCATAACTTCCGCGCCCCAAAAGCGATTGGATGTCATAGCGTCCGTCGAGCCGTGTATTATTTAATGAAAGTTCCTTGAACATATTTTGGGAAAATTGAAAACTGCCGCCGTTCCATTAAACCTTACGTTGATTATAAATTCAAAGTTCGTCAAAACATAACGCGCAAAAAAATCAGTTCGGATGACACATTGTTAAACACCAAAAAAAATTGTTGACAAAGTTAAACATCTATGTCATTTTCATAGTGGACTCAGTGTCGAATGTCCCCGACGCGAATAAGTAAAACAATTGAATAAGGAAGCGTTAATGAAATTGAAAAAATTTGATTCGCAAAGTGGAATTTCGTTAATTGAAGTTCTGATAGTATTAGTGATTTTAGCGATATTGACAACTCTTGCAGTTGCTCAGTTCGGCTCGGCAAAAACAAATTTTCAAAGACAGAGAATTGCCCGCGAATTTAAAGTTTATTTGGAACGCGCACGATTCGATTCGGTTAAAAGACGCGCTGTTGCTGAAAATGAAATGGCGAGAGTTATTTTAAACAGTTCAACTTCATTTACCTCCGTAACTGATTCGAATCAAAATGGAAAAGTTCTCAATTCCGATGGGACAATCGAAGAAAACGACAAACGCATAGTTGATTTTACCCAGCGCAGCGATACAAAAATTTTAGTTACCGACACTCTTAATTATCCGGTAACGATCCGGTTTAATCAGCGCGGACACATTACCGCAACAGACAACACGGGAAACAAAGTTGATCCGGTATTATTTACAATTTGCAGCAAAAATTGTTCGGACACATCGGAAAATAATAAAGAGTTATCGGTTATTTCAGTTTCAACAACCGGCACTATCGCGGTGTTAAAAAACGGGCAAAGTCTTTCTGCATTGCCAACTCCTTCGGTTACAAATACTTCACCGTCATTTAATTGCTATGTGCTTGTAAATACCAATTCGTCCTCGTGTGTCAAATAAGACAATAAATTAATGTCGGAGAAAAAATTAAGATGAATAAAGAAACAGCCAAATTTTTGGAGGCTGGAAAAACAAAGGACGAAAGCGGTTTTTCGCTAGTCGAAGTAATCATTGCTTTGGTCATTTTGATGGTTGCAGTTCTCGGAGTTTTTGCCGCTTTTACTTTCGCAACCACTTATAATACAGGCAATAGCCGTCGTTCACAGGCACTTTCGGTTCTTCAGGAAGAAGTTGAATTATTGCGGAGCGCAAAATTTACCCGTAATAAAACAGATAATTATATTGTAACCGACCCGGATAATGGTTTGCGAGATATTACAGGCGGCACTAAGACAACCAAACCTGTTAAATCAAAAGGTGATGGAAGCATCTTTATGGTTCAAACAATTATAGATAATGACCCTTTCACACCAGATGTTCAAAATGACACACAAGTTCCAAAACCGACATTGAAAGAAATTACCGTCATCGTAACTCCGCAGGCGGTTAATGGAAGCTGGATAACAGCTTTTCCGACAAAAGCCGTTTTTCGGCGCGTGCGTGCTAATTAAATATAATGAAAGATAAAAGAGAAAATAAAGCGGCATCCGGTTTTTCCATTATCGAATTGTTAATAGCAATGACGATTATGCTCGTGGTAATGGGTTTGGCAGCAAATTTGTTTTCAAAATCGCTCGGCACGCGCCAGCGGGAAAGCAGCCGGACGGACGCGCTGACCGCCGCGCAAGCGGCACTAAATGTTATGTCGCGCGAGATTGCAAATTCGGGTTACGGATTGGTTGATAACGGAGTGGTTTTTACCGATTCAAATCCGCAAAAACTACACTTTTTATCAAATATAAAAAATGACGACGCTCTCATAAATGCTCCGGGCGAAAACATAACATACTTTTTTGACTCGAATACTCAATCAATTTTGCGTTATGACGCTAACGGCAACGGTGTTAACCAACCGCAAACCTCCATTATCATCAACCGTACCAGCAAGGTCGAATTTCAATACTTTGACTATTTAAACCCTGCCAAAATACCGCCGCTGCTGCCAAAAAAAGTGCCGACGATTGATACAAGCCGCATCCGTGTCACGATAACCGTTTCGCTCGACGATGTTCAGGGACAAGTAAACAACAAACAATCTGTAGTTTTGGTTTCGGACGTTACTCTACGCAATTCCAATTATATGTTGCTGCAATATTAGAAAATCTATTTTGAGAATTAATTATGGAAAACCAATCAACCCAAACAACAAAAAAAAGATGCCGGAAAAACGAACGCGGTGCCGCGCTTGTTACAGTCTTGATGATTTCATTCCTGCTTCTGGTCGCTGTTATCGGACTGCTTCTTGAGGCTTCGATGAATACGGCGAATGTAACCGATGCCACCGCTGAACAACAGGCATACTACGCGGCGGAAAGCGGTATTCAATCGGCAATAGATGTTTTACGCGGAAATTCCGAATATCAGAAAACATCGGGTGATAGAATTGATTTTACAAAAGCCGTCAAAAGACTATCTTCTAATTTTGACGGCGATACAAATCCCGAACCGCGCCTTTCACGCTGGATGAATTATAATGCGCCAAACTGCGGTTCGACGGGCTGTATATCACTCGCCGTCACGCCGACCAATCCGTATAATCCGCAGACAGGTTTTGCCTATCAAGTTACAGTCGCAGACCCGGACAACAACACAAACAGCCTCACATATAACACCACCGGCAGAATTTACACCTACGGCGCATCTCTCGGAAATACACCGGAAAAAACATTTTCCGGCAACGGTAAATCTATGACCGTCAAATATAATTCCGTTTTGACAAAAACATTGGATTTTACATCCGGTTCAGCCTCGGAAGCTGCTGATTTAGGAAGTTTTACAATTACCGGCAGCGACGTAATCATTCCAAGCACTGATACAATACGATTTGAAATTGTCGTTAAAATGACTGCGCCGAAGGTATTAAATAAAATTATTCGCGGCACTATTACAAGCCCGAATTCTACTTCCGTAACCTTAACCTTCGATACGCAGCTTTTGGATTCGGCAGGAAGCAAGCTGGCACTTGACATTCCCTTAAACACTAAAGCTATAACCATAAATACCAACAGCACAACAAACTTGGGAGGAACTATGACACCCTTCGAGCCGGTTCGTTTGTTGGTTCGCTCGACCGGATTTGGTCCGCGCGGAGCAAAAAAACAACTCGAAGCAATCGTGCAAAAATCCTTTCTCGACGGTTTAGCAGCTCCCGCGACATTGACGCTCGTCGGTTCAAAAGACGGATTTGTTTTTCAGCCCGGAACATCGGCAAAAGTAACTTATTCGGGCGATGATATTGCTTCAACAATCAATATTCCTTCTATTGGAACTTCAAATTTCGACAATTTATCATCCGTCCTTACGGAACTAAATAAAAATAATGTTAAAACAGAACCTTTGCCGCTGCCGACAGACGTTTCGGAAGAGATGCCCGAATGGTTAAAGGATCCTTATAAACTGGATGCCAAAATTCAAGAATTCAGAGCAACCGCCAAATCGCTTCCCGGAAGATACTTTCCGAACGAGCAGGGGCAGACACAACCCGTCAAAGGTGATTTCGGTGATATTGGAGCTGATCCGCCAAAAGGTATAACCTTTGTTGACGGAGATGTTTCTCTAACCGGGCAAGGTGCCGGAATTCTTATCTGCACAGGCAAATTAACTTTAGACGGGCAAGTTGATTTTAACGGTTTGATAATTGTTACCGGTGCCGGAGGAATTGACCGCAATGGGTCAGGAGACGGCACTTTACAGGGAAATACCGTTGTCGCGCCATATAATCCGGCTGATATACTTAATAAAAATATCGTCGCTCAGTTTTTGGCACCTAAATACAACCTTAACGGCGGAGGCACATCAACGATCCGGTATAATTCCAGCAGTATCAGCAATGGCTTGGAAGCTGTAAGTAATTTTGTTAAGGGCGTGGCGGAAAAATAATTTCTTTTTTCTTAATTCTTAAAAACATCAATATTTTATTATAAATTTCGCTCTGATAAAATTAAGGTTTTATCAGAGCGAAATCCATCCACAAATTCTTGAGGGAAAAAGTATGTTCATAAAATTGCTTGTTTTATTAAGCATATTTTTGCTTATTTTCGGAACTGCCTGTTCAACCAACAATCAAAGCGATAATGAAGTTTTTATAAACGACAAAGAAGTCTATGCTTCCAACTCAGACGAGGTGGTATTAAGCGACGATTCCGATTTTCAAATTGATTCTCCGAGTTCGAACTCAAAAAATCCGGCACAGACACGAACTGTACGAGCCGAAGATAATTCGGAAATTACGGTGATGATTGATACTTTAGGAAACAAATCCGAGATGCGCGTTTTCTCAAATCATCCACGTTTAGCTTCCATACTCATGCGGACTTCGGCTGACGGACATAAACAAACTTTTGCTTATGATCAAAACGGCAAGGTAAAACCTTTGCCGGAGAATATGATTGAAAAGGCGATGACCGCTTCGGCAGACGAACTGGCAAATTCAGCAGGCATTTACACTGCAAAAACAGAATCTCCATCATTCACTCAGAACACAAAGCCGCTTCAGCCTTTGCCGAGTTCGCAGTTTCCGATAAGAAATCAGCAGATTCAGCAAACGCCGCCGGAAACGGAAGAACCATCAGACAGCAATGAAAAGCCGCAATCAGTCGAAAATAAGAATAATAATGAGCCGACGGCGAGTGCGGATACGCAAAACAGTTTGAATAAAAAGTCGGACGAGAAACAATAAACAATCGTAAATCAAACAGGACGACGAAAACATCTGAGAAGATGTTTTCGTCGTCCTGTTTGTATGAGATCACATAAAGTTAATTATTTGAAGGCTTTGTAAACTCGATACTTCGGACAGTTTTTTGATAATTGAAAACCAATGATTACGGGTTTTCTAATTTTCAAAAGTGATTTTTATCAAACTTAGCGTTTTACCTGACTTTGATTTAAATCATAATTTCTATATTTTTCAATAACTTGTAGAAGTTATTTAACTAAAAACTGTCCGAAGTATTGTTATTTATTAAGTTGTGTCAGGAAACGGAGCGCAAGCGGCACGGCTTGCGCTCCGTTTGTTTTTCTAGTTTCTGTAACATCAATCGCAAACTTGATAAAATCTTTCTTCGTTTCATAACATTTTTACCGTTTGACAGGAAAATGCCGCCGGAGAATGGAAATTTTACAAATGTTTAATTATGCGGCTAAAATGAAAAAGCATTTTGATAGAATCTAACTTTGGTTTAAGTAATAAAATGTCCGATAAAATTTCATCTCCGCCGAAAAAATCGACATCACCCGATTGGTTTGTGCGCGGCATTTTGACTAAACTCGGCGAAATGTTCGACGAATTTACGGGCAGAAATTGGAAACCTTCGAGCAGTTTGGCGACCAGCGAGTTGATTGAAAAATTAAAAAAACTGCTCGACGCGGAAGCCAAAGACGAAGGCGCGAAAGGAAAATTCGTGCCTCACAACATCAAACTTTTAATGCAGTGGGACAAATTTTCGATTGATGCGGAAAGCGCATTGAAAAAACTCGAAGACGAATTATTGATTGCCGCAGTTGACCACATCAACGACAAGCGTTATCACACTTTCGCGCCGATTAAATTGGAAATAAAAAACGATTATTTCACCGAAGGTGTCAAACTTCTGGCGAGTTTTGATAATTTTGCCGAAGAAACCGAGCGCGAAGTTGCCGTCAATGTAACTGTTCCCGATTTGAAAAATGTCATTCTTAATCCGATTGCGGAAGAAATCGCCGCGCCTGAAAAAGAAATTTTTATCGCGGAATTTGTTCTCAAAAGCACACCGAAAAAAGTTAAACTGGCTTTTGACGAAAAGGAACGAAAAAGCGTCGGCAGAACAAAGGAAAATGATTTGGCGATTGACGACGAAAGCGTTTCCAAAGTTCACGCCGCGCTCGTTTTGAATTCCGATAAACAATTGATGGTTGCCGACACGGGTTCGACCAACGGAACATTTATCAACGGCGAACGTATCGCTTACGGCAGAGCTTTTATAATAAAAGACGGCGATAAATTGAAATTCGGCACGATTGAAGTTTTCCTTGAACATATTGAAAATGAAGCCGAAGATTTTTCAACCAATGAAGACGTTCAAATAGAAAATCCGGCGGCGGAAGATGAAATTAATTTGACGAAAAAAATAATCGTATCGGATTTTAGCAACAACAATTAAGATCAAAGATAAACAACGAAATGGCAATTCTTCTTTTTTTCTTACAATTCGATTGGGACAAACTTCGCCCCGAAAAACTTTTCGGCAGTCAGGTTTTGGAACGCACTCCGGCGGGTTTGAGCATTATTTATCTGATCGGCATCGCCGTTTTAATCGTCTTTCTGCTCATCTCGTTTTTCGGAAATTTTCGCCGTCCGAAATTTAACTTTGAAAAAGATTTGCCGAAAGAAGTAAAGCGCAAACTGACTCAAACCGTCGCAAATCGAAGTTTGCGAATCTGGCAATTTATTTTTATCGGTCTGGCATTTTTCGTCTATGGTTTTCACGTTTATTGGACGTATTACGCCGACGATTATAACGAGCAATTTCAGGCGTTAAGTTATAAAGATTTACGAAATCGGCGGGCGACGGCGGCGCGTCTGCGCGGTTGGATGCTTGACCGTTCGGGAAATTTGGGAAGCGCGTTGGCTTATTATAAATTGGACAAAGACGGCGATATTTCACGCACTTTTGCCTTGGAAAAAGAGATGGCGCACCTTCTCGGAACGGAGCGCGGAACGCCCGGACTCGAACGCACGCTTTATAAAAAAGGCGACGACCCGACACCCGAAGCGTGGGAAATTTTGACAAAAATAAAACGTCCCGAAGACGAACAGCGCGATGTCCGCATCACGATTGACCGCGATTTGCAGACGTTTGCCGCTGCTCAATTGAAAGATAAAAAGGGCGCGATTGTCGTATTGAATCCGCAAACCGGCGACGTTTTGGCGATGTATTCAAATCCTTCTTATAATTTGTCGGAAGCGCAAACGCTTGACGATTATCTTAAACTCGAAGGCAATTCACGCGACAAACCACTTCTCAACCGGGCGACACGCGAATATTACGCTCCCGGTTCGACATTCAAAACATTTACGATGCTTTCCGCCTTTCGCGCCGGAAAACAAAATCAAACTTTTACGAGTTTGCCCGGCGGTTTCGTGCCGTTTCGCGGTTCACGCGCCATAACCGACGCAAACGGCGGCTGCGAACCGCCTTATGGCTGCACGACTCTTAATATCGCGCAGGCTTACGAGGCTTCGAGCAATCAATATTTCGCGCAGATGGCGGTCGAACTCGGCAAAGAAAGAATCCGCGAAACTGCGGGAGCCGTTAGTATTTTAGCGGTTGACACACCGGAAGACGCTTTGCAGAACATTTTTTTCTCGAACATTTGGAACACGAGCAGTGAACGTATTGCCAATGCACTCGCGCCGGAACAATCAACAATCGTTACGGGAAAACAAATTTCCGCTTACGATGTCGGTTTGGAAGGAATGGGACAAGGTTACGCCGGACAAATGACACCGTTTCAAATGGCTTTGATTGCCGCCGCACCCGCCAATTTGCAAGGAAATTTGATGAAACCGAAAATCGAAGCCGACCAGCCGCCGCAAGTTTTTTCTCAAGTCGTTTCGCCACAGCAAGCCGCCCAAATCCGCGAAATTATGGGACTCGTAACCGAAGGCGGCGGCGGCACGGCGACCAGAGTTTTCGCCAATGTTCGCGCGGCTGGAATTCGTTCCGGCGGAAAAACCGGAACGGCGGAAAAACTCGCGCCCGTTTACGACGAAAAAACCGGAAAGTTGAAAACCATTACAAAAAAACGCAAAAACGACGCGGGCGAAATGGAAGAATATAAAGTTCCGCAAATGTATGAACGCACAGACAGTTGGTATATTTCGATTGCGCCACTCGAAAAACCGCAATTGGCGATTGCCGTCGTCGTCGAAGGCGGCGGTTACGGCGCGGCGGTTTCCGCTCCGATTGCCGCTAACATTATTTTGAAAGCGCGTGATTTAGGACTTTTAGGCGAACAATACAAACCGAAAGCACAGATTCCGACAGGTAAAAAGAAGAAAAAGTAATCAGAAATTAGACGCAGATAAGCCCCGATGATGCGAATTTACGCGGATTGAATTAAAAAAATCCGCGTAAATTCGCCGAATCAGCAAAAATCCGCGTCTAATTTTTTGGTTTCAATCAATTTCCAGATTAATTTTTATCTGAATCTTTTTTGGCTTTCTTTTTCTTTCCTTTCGGCTCAATTTTCGGAACTTTTGCCGATGCTTCGATGATTTGATTGCAATTATCTACTGCGCCGAGAATCGAACCTTTTTCTTTTTCGTCCGTCGCCGAATCGTATAAAGTCTTGAGTTTCGGAATATAATTTTGACAGGAATCGGTCAAAGCGAACATCGCTTTCGGGAAAAGTTCTTCGTCCATTTTGCTATGCGCGGCAACGTCGTCAATGTCGTCAATTGATTTTTGTAGAATTCTCTGGATGTCCCAAAGCAACAAACTGCGCGAACCTTTCGGAAGTTCGCCCCATTTTTCCAAGTCTTTTTCTACTTTTTTGGCTTGTGAAGTGTCGTTATTTATCACTAAAAAACGCCGATCAATCGCTTTTGTTAAAATTCCGACCCGCAAATCAATTTCCTGCGCGTCGCGCACGAGTTCGACTTCTTCGTCGGTCAAATAATCACGCCGTTGTGCATTTGCCGAAATTGGAAAAAATAAAGTCAGACAAAAAAGCGCAGTCAGCGCGTAAATCGGGAATTTTAATTTATTAATTATCATCAGGTTTTTTGTTGTCAACATCGGAAACAACCGAATTATCGAAAAGCGGTTCGACGGCTTTTGTTCTTGCCTGACGAACATAAATAATCAGCTTTCGTACATATAATTCATATTTAATCGGCAAATCGCGGCGAATAAGTTCAAGGCGCGGCGCAAATGTCCGCAAACTTATTTCCAAACGCTTAAAATTATTCAAAACTTTTCCGCTGTCGGTATCGTGACTGCTTAAATAATTTAACGTATCGTCAACCAGCGCGTGAAATCCGCCGAGTTCGCCGAACATTTGTGTATATTGCTGCTTGGTGTTGAAATTTTCCGCCTTTGCCAATCTAACATCCATCAATTCCAAAGCCAGTTTCGTATATTTTTTAACACCGGGTTGTAATTTAAGCTGCGCCTTTTCTTCTTTTGAAACAGTTTCCAGCGGCGGCGGCGCAGTTATCTGCCGTTGCTCCTGCTGGGCATAAGAAGGCGCGGAAAGGCAAAAGGTAAAAGTAAAAAGTAAAAGGTAAAAAAACAGATATTTTTTTCGGTAAAGAAAATTAACTTCCATTCCAAAATTATCTCTTTCCAATATTTTACCGCTTGTTACTTTATTCATTTGTTTTTACCTTTGTTCTGTTTTATTAACTTCTGCAAACCCGGAAGGCGCAAATTTACTTTTTCGATTTCGAGTTTATTTTCGTTTGCATCGGCAATTCTCAAAAACTGCTGATAATTTGCCATCGCGTCCATATATTTTCCCAAATTATCGTATGAAATTGCAAGAAAATAATATGTAATCGGCAAATCGGGCTGTTTTTCCGCCAGCCGGAAAAATTCGGGAATCGCTTCTTCATATCTTTTTAACTGAAAAAGCGCGGTTGCCAGATTTGCGCGTGTCATATAATTGTCAGGCGCAATTTGCAGTAACCGACGAAAAAGCGTAACCGCGTCTTCATACTTTTGCGCCTGCACCAACGCCGCGCCGTAACCGACGGCGTGATTTAAGTTGGTCGGTTCGACTTCGGAAGCGCGGCGGCAGTAATCTAATGCTTTTGCGGGATTTTCCTTTCTCAAAAGTGTGCATAAACGTCCGAGAACGAAGGCGTTTTTTTCGTCCTGTTTGAGATGTTTTTCCAAATCTTCGACGTTTATCAAAGCCGTTACCGCAATTTTATCACGCAAAGCAAGCACGTCGGGCGCGGGATTTTCTATCGAATCCAAAATTTTGAGCGCATCGTCAGCGTTTCCGTTAGCAGAATAAATTCTCGCCTGCAAAACTTTTGTATCGGCTGCATTCGGCGCGATTTGAAAAAGCGTTTCGACAATTTTTGCCGCGGTTGTTTTATCGCCTTCGACCAGCGCGATTTCGGCTCGCTGCGTCAATGCCTGTTTATTTTTCGGTTCGATTTCAAAAGCACGATTTAGACTCGCTTTTGCCGCCGTTTCATCGCCCAAAGCATTTTCCAACGCGGCACGCGCCGCCCAAATCGAAGCCGTCGGATTCACCTTGCCCGTTAAAGTTTGGATTTTGCCCAAAAGCTCCTTTAACACATTGATGTTTGCCTTTGTTTTAATTCTTAATTCGGTCAAAGCCGAGTATGCGAGAAAATTTTTCCCGTCGCTTTCGGCAGCTTTGGTCAAAAGTTTTTCGGCTTCGGCAAAATTATTTTTCTGCAAAAGTAATGCGCCCAAACTCGTCATCGGCAAAGTCCAATCCTGCCGCAATTCGATTGCACGGCGAAAGGCTTTTTCGGCTTCGTCTTTTTTACCCAAAGAGAGCAAAGCAGTTCCGCGCTGATATTCGGCTTCGGGAAATTCGGGAAAGATTTTTAACGCTTCATCATAAAATTTGAGCGCGGTTTGCAAGTCGCCTTTTTCGTGCGCTTCCTGACCTTGGTAAAAAATTTTCACCGGATCTTGCTCTTCATTTTTTACTTGAGCAATACAAATTGAAGCAAGCGAAAATGCCGACAAAACGACCAAAGCGAAAAATGACATTTTTCGCTGAAAACCAAAAACTTTCAGCATCGAAATAAAATTCATTATTAAATAGTTTGAAAAGGAAATTTATAAAATCTTAACATCAGCCGCATAAATCGTCTATGTTTTTTGCATTAACGGCTAATTTTTTTCAAACTAAAGCAGTTGCGTTAATCTGTTTGACTAAGTTAAAATTTTTATTTATAACATTTACTTTCAAAAAGCATTTGTTTCAAAAACAATTACGATAAAATGGCAGAGCCACAAAAATGTTACGAACAGACGGCAAATCTCCCAGCCGAAGAAAAAGAATCTAACTTACGCCGTATGATGCGCGAAATGCAGTCGGTGTTGGTTGCCTTTTCGGGCGGCGTTGACAGTTCATATTTGGCACTGATTGCCACGCAGGAATTGGGTGAAAACGCACATTGTATTACCGGAGTTTCGCCGAGCGTCTCCCAAAGACAACGCGAAGAAGCCGATAAAATCGCTGCGGAATTTAAGTTCAATTATCGAACAATCAATACTGAAGAATTAGAAAATCCGAACTATCTTTCAAATCCTACTAATCGTTGTTATCACTGCAAAACCGAACTTTACGGCAAACTCACCGCTTTAGCTGAACAAATAAACACACACTTTGTCTTGGACGGCGCGAATACCGATGATGTCGGAGATTATCGTCCGGGCAGAACGGCGGCGGCGGAAAAAGAAGTGCGAAGTCCTTTGATTGAAGCCGGTTTGAGCAAAGACGAAATTCGTTATCTGAGCAAAAAACAAAATCTTTCGACGTGGGACAAACCGGCGAGTCCGTGTCTGTCGTCGCGCATCGCCTACGGTGTTCCGGTAACTATTCAAAGGCTTTCAAAAGTCGAACGCGGCGAAGAAATTCTGCGCTCGATGGGTTTCAGAGAGTTTCGCGTGCGCGTTCACGAAGAAATCGCCCGGTTGGAAATTGCGCCGAGTGAGATGGAAAAAGCATTGAATATAGAAGTCGTCGAAAGTTTAAACGATAAGTTTCGCAAACTCGGCTTTAAATATGTAACGCTTGATTTGCAGGGTTATCGAAGCGGCGCGATGAATGAAGTTTTGGAAAAATAATTTGTTAAATATTTATTGGAGAAAATTCTAAAATGGCAAATCCGATGGCAGATGAAATGCGGCGTTTTAAGGCAACCGACGAAAAGAATCCGTTCGAGGCGATGAGCGAACGCTTTGACCGCGCCGCGCAGCTTTTAGGTTTAGACCCGGATTTATACGCGGTTCTGCGTGTTCCGAGCAGAGAGTTGAAGGTTTATATTCCGGTCAGACTAGATTCGGGACATATCCAGGTTTTTGAAGGTTTTCGTGTTCAGCATAATTTTGCAAGAGGTCCGGCAAAAGGCGGAATTCGCTACGCGCCTGACGTTAATCTCGATGAAGTCAAAGCATTGTCGGCTTGGATGACTTGGAAATGCGCGGTTGTCAATGTGCCGTTCGGCGGCGCGAAGGGCGGAATTATCTGTGATCCGATTCAAATGTCGCAGGGCGAATTGGAACGCTTGACGCGGCGTTACACATCCGAATTGTTGGATTTTATCGGTCCCGACAAGGACGTTCCCGCGCCCGATATGAACACCAATGAACAAACGATGGCGTGGATTATGGACACATATTCGATGCACGCGCGTCATACGGTTACGGCGGTTGTAACGGGAAAACCGATTGCGCTCGGCGGTTCGCTCGGCAGACGCGAAGCGACGGGACGCGGCGTTTTATTTACGGTCAATGAAGCAATTAAAAAATTCGACTTAACGCCCGAACAAACTTCGGTGGTCGTGCAGGGTTCGGGAAACGTCGGCGGTATCGGCGCACAATTGATGCACGAGAAAGGTTATAAAATTATTGCTATTTCCGATATGTACGGAGGTTTGCACAACTCGAACGGACTCGATATTCCCGATGTTTTGGCTTATCTGCAAGCTACAAAATCGCTCGAAGGCTACAAAGAAGCGGACTATATTACAAATGCTGAAATTTTGGAATTAAAATGCGACGTGCTTGCGCCGTGCGCGACGGAAAATCAGATTACTTCGGAAAATGCCGACCGCATTAAATGTAAAATTTTAGCAGAAGGTGCAAACGGTCCGACGACTCCGAAAGCGGATAAAATATTACACGACAACGGAGTTTTCGTTATTCCCGATATTTTGTGCAATGCCGGCGGCGTTACGGTTTCCTATTTCGAATGGGTGCAGGACAGAATGGGATATTTCTGGCGCGAAGATGAAGTCAATCAGCGTTTGGAAGAAAAAATGGTCGCCAGTTTTATCGAATTAAGCAACCTTGCGGAACTGCATAATGTTGATTCGCGCACGGCGGCTTATATGCTGGCAATTGACCGCGTAGCTTACGATACAAAGATGCGCGGCATTTACGCGTAAGAAATTTTACTTAATTTATAAGAAATGCTTGCTTTTCTGTTAAAGATGAAGTAAGGTTTTACGAGGTTGTAATTGAGTCAATGAATTTTTCATTGACTTTTTAAGTGAATATCTTATATAAACTTTATAACCTGACAACTATAATTGTATTAGTCATACCAAAATTTTCGTTCTTTTTATGTTTGAAAGTTTTTTGGTATGTGCAATAATTGAGTAGTTTTACAGAAGATTGCAATATCGTTTTATCTTTTGACAGACTACAATTGAAATTCAAATTTATTTAATATTATTTTCGGCGGAGGAATGTGATGAAACTCGCTAATAGAGCGTTCATAATTGCGCTTACAATGTTGGCATTGATAATTTCAATGTCAGCTCAAACACAAAGATCAGAAAAAGATGATCGGAACACTGCACCAGCTATTGGAACAGGAGGTCCTCCGGGAGGTCCGACCGGTCTTTTTACAGTTTATGACGGACAAACCTTGAGAAGAGGTGAATTTACTTTTAGTGCGGCATACAGTAATTTTGACCGCGATCCCGGCAACGTGGATATTACGGAAGTGCCGATTAGCTTCCAGGTCGGATTGAGCGACTATTTAGAGTTGTTCTTTACCACAGATGCTTATAAAGCCATTAAAGTTAATTCGCCGCGTAATCTTTCAGGTTTTTACCTGCCTAACTCGCAGCTTCTTATAAATGGAGTGATGCAAAGTGCGCCGGCTATCGTTTTAGCTCCGCGCGGACCCGGCGCAAGCCAATTTCCCGGTGCGGTTTTCCGTCCGACGGGAAATCAGGCATTTACCCAATTTCCGTTTAACGGCGCGTTTGCAGGAACATTCGGATTTACTCCGCCATTCACTTCGGGCGGTGTTTTCGGATTTCCGGCGGGAACACCGGCAACATTAGGTCCGGCAAGAACGGGCAGCGGAAACGGAGCAGATTTATTTCCCGGCATCGGTTCGGTTTACGGCAGTATTCTGCCCGGCGTAGTTTTGCAAACCGCTTGCGTGAACGGAACGACGACTTGTGCTAACAATGCACGGGTTCCGACAGTATTTTCAGCCGCACCGAGTTATTTACCGGATGCTCCGCTGCTTAATCGTCAATACGGCGAATCGGCATTTAATACTTTTAACGTGGGAGCGAAAATTCGTTTCACAGGTCCGACCAATCCGGTCGGTGTCGGTATTATTCCGTTCTATCGTTTTTATGCTGACAGTGCAGAAAACTTCAGCGGAATCAACCAACTTATGCGCGGCGCAAGTCCGGGCGGCGGTTCTTTGTTTAGCGGAAGCGGCAACGGACGCGGCGACTTCGGCGTTATCGCCTTTGCCGATGCGCGTCTTCGCAAATGGTTAAATATTTCAGGAAATATCGGTTACATTTATAACAGCAGCATCAAGGGTAATGACGTAACATATTTGGATCGCCCCGATGAAGTTATTGCCGGTGTCGCTTTGGATTTCCCGGTTAATAAATATTTCCAACCGATTTTGGAAGGTCGTTCGACACAGTATGTCGGCGGACGCACACCGAATGCTTTTGAAAACAGTCCGATTGAAGGACTTGCCGGTGTTCGTGTATTTCCTACCCGTTATATTAGTTTGACCGGGGCTTATCGGTATCATTTCAACTCGCAGGACAGAGGCAGCTTTGACGGGGATAATTCTACCGCAACCACCAGCGTTACGGGACGAGTTAATCCTGTTACGACAACAATCAACGGCGTTCCTCCGGGATTTATAACTTCGAGCGATCCGCACGGATTTATGTTAGGAGTTTCAGCCGGACGACGTAATTCGAGAGGCGCACCGCGACCTGTCAATCAGTTTGCGAATGTTACCAATCTGACTCTTAGTGAAACCACAGTAACCATTCCGTGTAAACCGGGTTTTATTCCTAGACCGGGAACGACTTGCAGCACGGATATGTCAACAAATGTTTCAACAACGGCAGTTGACCCGGAAAACGATGTGCTGACCTATAACTATACTGTTTCAGGCGGACGCATTGTCGGTTCGGGCGCGAATGTTTCGTGGGATTTGACGGGTGTTAATCCGGGAACTTACACGGTTACAGCCGGCGTTGACGACGGTTGCGGTATTTGCGGTGAAACCAAAACGCAGACAATCACGGTTGCCGAATGCGATTGTGTGCCGGTAGAAGCTCCTTGTGTTTGCCCGACAATCAGCATTTCAGGTCCGTCTTCGGTTACAACAGCCGGCGACACAATGACCTTTACGGCTAATGTCAGCGGCGGAAGCCAAGATGAGGCTACATACACTTGGTCAACTTCGCAGGGCGAAATCATCAGCGGTCAGGGAACGCCGGTTATTACGGTTCAAACGACTCCTGAAATGGCTGGTCAAAACGTAACCGCGACAGTTGTAATTGGCGGATTGTGCGACTGTCCGGATAACAGCAGATCGGAAGTTGCCGGTATTGCTGGACCTAAAGATGCACCAATAGTTGATCAATTTGGACCGTTAGCGAATGATGATGTTAAAGCTCGTGTTGATAACTTCTACATCCAATTAGCTAATGATCCGAGCGCACAGGGTTACATTATTAACTACGGTTCGGCAAGAGATATTGCAAGACGTGAAAAACAAATCCGCGATGCAATCAAATTCTTGAGAAGAGATCCGAGTCGTGTAACATTTGTCAGGGGCGGCGACCGCGGAAACGGAATTGAAACAGTATTCTATACAGTTCCGTCAGGCGTTCAACCTCCGACACCTGATCAATAAACTAACCTTACATCTTTTTTGAAGATGTGAATTTTCCTAAGCGGATGAAGTATCTTGACTGATATTTCATCCGCTTATGCTTTTTAAATAAATCCGTTCATTCAACAAAGATTACGCGAGTGTTAAACAAATAATTTGCAAAACGCTCTTTTTGGTGTAACATAATGCTTGCTTGAAAGTTAAAGTAAAACTTCAACTTCCTTTTTTAAGAACAAACAAAACATTTCGAGTTTTGAATGCAACAATTTCCAGTGCTAACGTCATCTGAATATGTGATTGTTTGCTTACCTTGCAGAAATCCAATTGTTCAAATCTATAATTAACAAACAGAGAGAGAAAATATGATGGAAAAAACTAAACGGCAAATCGGTATGAAGTTAAATATGTTATTTGCAGTAGCGATATTGCTCACCCTATTTATTGGTTTTTCATTCGCGGCGGCTGATATAAACGGCGAATCTGTCAAATTTAATGATTGGGAGGTTGTCGGACCGAGTGGCGGCGATGTTCGCGTCGTGGCAGTTGATCCGCGTGATAAAGACAGACTTTATATCAGCACTCTCGACGGACAAATCCACACTTCCGCCGACGGCGGAAAAACGTGGCGGCTCTTAGTGAATTTCAATCGTCCGCAACTGATCCTCGACCAACTGTTTGTTGATTCGCGTGATTCAAGCATTATTTACGCTTCCGGGCATCGTCACAAAGAACCCGGCGGATTTTTCAAAACCACCGACGGCGGTGCAACTTGGAAGGAATCAAAAGAATTGCGAAAGGAATCAATTCATTCGATGGTGCAGTCCGAAAAAGACCCGAATATAATTATGGTCGGAACAACCGACGGTGCTTGGATTTCAAAAAATTCCGGCGACGATTGGAAAAAAATTGATTCAAACACGATTCCGACGATTGATTCGCTGGCAATTGATCCGCGCAATCCTAATACGGTTTTTGCCGGAACTTGGTGGCGGGCTTATAAATCAACCGACAGCGGAAAAAACTGGCGGTTGATCAAAAACGGAATGATTGATGATTCCGACGTTTTCGCCATCACGATTGACTCGAAAGATCCCGACCACATCATTGCTTCGGCGTGCAGCGGAATTTACGAATCAAAAAACAACGGTGAAGCGTGGGCAAAGGTCAACGGCATTCCTTCACAATCGCGCCGCACACGCGACATCGTGCAGAATCCGGCGATTCCGGGAACGATTTACGCGGCGACTACCGAAGGTTTTTGGATGACGACCAACGGCGGAAAAAGTTGGGCAATGACTTCGCGCAGAGATTTGGAAATAAATTCAATCGCCGTTCACCCGGACGCTCCGCAAAGAATATTTATCGGCACAAATAATTACGGCGTAATGGTTTCCAACGACGGCGGCAAAAACTTTGCACCGACTAATGATAATTTCACGAGCCGTTTTACTTATTCGATAACGCCGGACATCGAACAACCGAACAGACTTTACGCGACAACGCAAAATACGACCACCGGCGGCGGTTTTTTCTACTTCAGTAATAATGGAGGAAACACTTGGCAGCAAGCGAAATCTCTCGACATCAGCCGGATTTCGCCTTTCGCAGTTATCCAAGACCGTGTTGACACGAATATTCTTTATCTGGCAACAAATGTCGGCATGTTCAAATCAATTGACCGCGGAAATGAATGGACGCAAATTGTCGCCCCCAAACCACCGGCAAAAAGAACTGCTAGAAGTTCGCGGCGCAGTTCAAGCAGAGCAAAAACAGCTCCTGCGGCGGCAAAGGAAGAAACTCCGGCAACCGATTTAATTCCGATTTTAGAAGATAAAATCAGAGTTTTGTCCTATACACAAGATGGTCAAAACGGTATTTTAGCAGGAACGGACAACGGTTTATATCGCAGTTATGACGTTTCAAAAGGTTGGAAAAAAATCTCACTCGGTGAAGATGTTGATGCCGGTATTTTCGCAATACACACTTCTCTGGAACAGCCCAAAACAATTTGGGTTGGAACAGCGGTTTCCGGCGTATTGGTTTCCCGCGATAATGGTGAAACGTGGAAACAAATCGGCGGAACACCTAACACGATTCCGAATGGAGTGCCGATTAGTTCGATAATGATTGACCCGAAAAACTCCGATAATATTTATGTCGGAACATCGCAGACATTCTTGCTGAGTCGGGACGGCGGAAAAACGTGGCGGCGCGGCGGAAATCTTCCGCTCGGAAATTATACGAGCATTCTGATTGATCCGAACAACAGCAGCGAAATTTACACTTCAAGCGCACTGGAATCCGACGGCGGCATATTTTATTCGCAAAATGCCGGTATGACTTGGAAAAGAATTGATTCAAAGGAATTAAAACTGCCGAGCCACCGCGTCTGGTCAATGATTTTCGATCCGAATGATTCAAATCGAATTTTCGCCGGAACGCATTCGTCGGGAGTTTATAAAATTGAACGTAAAGTTCCCGCTTCTGCGGCGGCAGCAGCAGATACGATTACTCGACCGAGAGTTTCAGCGTCAGGAAATTAAGAGAAAATCAACCAATAAAAAAAGGACGACGTTAGAATGTGTCGTCCTTTTTTTGTTTTTAATTTTGAAGTTCGGCGCGGGAACTCTATAATCTGAAGGTTAGGAGTAAAATAAGTGAAACAAGAAATAATTTGTCCCTGTCCGACTGGAAATATAGTGTTGCAAACGGAAAGTCTGCCCTTTTCGGAAATTCCGCACCAATCAAAACTTTTCATTGATTATCAGAATAATCCGCTTGAATTGAAAAAATACTATCCGCTCGCCGTTGAGTCTCACACGCAGATTTCGCAGAGAATTCCTGAAGTGCTGGCAAATTATAAAACTGACCGAAATGCACTTTGCGATGTCTTGGAGGAAATGAATAAATCCTGCAAAGCAAGCGAAAAAACTCTGGAAAATATCAAACTTTTGCGCGATGAAGATTGCATTGCGGTTGTTTCCGGTCAGCAAGCCGGACTTTTTACCGGACCGCTTTACACGATTTACAAAGCACTTTCCGCCGTAAAAATGATGGAATGTTTGACGGCGCGAGGTTTTAAAGCCGTTCCTGTTTTTTGGATTGCTACCGAAGACCACGATTTTAAGGAAGTTTCCAAAGCAAGCGTCATCAACTCAAACGGCGAATTGGTCGAAATAAAGAACGAACCGGAAGGATGTTACGAAAATCTTCCGGTCGGTTATGTAAATCTCGACGACTCGATAAAACCAACGATTGATGAACTTTTTGACGAATTGCCGCATACTGAATTTACCGATGAACTGCGGGATTTAGTTGAACAAACTTGGCAGTCGGGCGTTGATTACGGCGATGCGTTTGCGCGGCTTTTGACGGATTTTCTCGGCAAATACGGTTTGATAATGCTTTGTCCGCTCGACGCGAGATTAAAAAAATTAGCGACACCGATTTATGTTAATGCGATTAAAAAATCAGACGAAATAGTTTCTGCATTGCGCCGTCGGAGCGAAGAACTCGAAAGCGAAGGTTATCACGCGCAGGTTTTGGTCACGGAAGATTATTTTCCGCTTTTCTGGCAGTCAAAAGACCGGACGCGCCACGCCTTGAAAAAAAGCGCAAGCGGCACATTTAAGACAAAGGACATTGAAAGAGAATTTACGCTCGAAGACTTAGCCGAACTTGCCGCCGAAGAGCCGCAGAGATTTTCGCCGAGCGTCGTTCTGCGTTCCGTCGTGCAGGATTATTTGCTGCCGACAATCTGTTATTTCGGCGGCGCGGCGGAAATCGCTTATTTCGCCCAATCGGCGGAAGTTTATCGAATTTTAGAACGACCCGTAACGCCGATTTTTCATCGGCAGAGTTTTACGATTGTCGAATCGAAACACGCCAAAACGCTTAAAAAATATGATCTACAATTGAAGGATTTATTTGCGGGAATCGAGAATTTAATGCCGCAAATTATCGAAAATTATCTTAATCAAGATATGGGACAAATATTTGCGGAAGTTGACGAAAACATAAATCTCGAACTCAATCGGCTAGACCGAAAGTTGAGCGAAATCGAACCGACTTTGGCGGACAATCTGGCAAATCGCCGCCGGAAAATTGTTTATCATCTTTCAAATCTCCGCACGAAATTTCACAACGCGCAAATGCGGAAAGACGAAGTTATTCACCGGCAAATCGAAACCGCTTTTAATTCTCTCGTTCCAAACAAACATTTACAGGAACGCACACTCAATGCAAATTCTTTTGTAAATCGCCACGGACTTTATTTATTCGATTGGATTTATCAGGCGATTGACCTCGACGACAAAGAACATCGAATAATTTATCTGTAAATTAAAACGTCCTTGAAGTTGTAAAGAATTGTAAAGAGGCAATTTCCCATTTGCAAATTAGTGAGTATATGCTAACTTTATAGCAATTACTTCCCGTATTTAATATTCAAAAAAGCATAAGGAGAAATTGTTAATGTTAAAACCATTAAGTTTATTGCGTGTGGTTTTGTGTGGGTTATTATTCGGTGCATTTTTTGTTACCGGCGTGAACCGAAGTTATGCCCAATCACAGGCTTTAAACGGTCAGATTGAAGGCATCGTAACGGATGCCAACGGTGCCGCTTTGCCAAATGCGGCAATCACTGTCAGAAATATTGAAACAGGCGCGGAACGTCAGATTACGAGCGACGAATCCGGCGTTTATCGCGCTCCGCTGCTGCCGCTCGGAACTTATCGAATAACGGTTGAACTACCTAACTTCAAACGGCTTGTTCGTGACGGCATTACGGTAAATACCGGACAGGTGGCAACGGTCAATCTGACTTTGGAAACGGGCGACGTTTCAGCAACCGTAACGGTTACTTCGGATGCGCCGATTGCCGATCCGGGAAAAATTGATGTGGGGCGCGTTTTGAATACGCGCGAAATCCAAAATCTGCCGCTCGTGTCGAGAAATCCTTATAATTATTCGCTTTTACAGGCAAATGTAACCGGCAGACCGAACTCCGAATTCGGCGTTCCGCGCATCAACGCCAATGGTTACGCGCGGCGGACAAACTATCAGCTTGACGGGAACAACAACACGCAGGGCGATAGAGCCGGAATTCGCCTGATGCCGATTTCCGAAATTTTCGTCAGCGAAGTTCAGCTTGTAACCAACGGTTTTTCAGCCGAATTCGGTAACACGCCGGGTTTGATTATGAATGCGATTACGCCTTCCGGCACAAACGGTTTTCACGGAACGGCGAGCTATCGTTTTCGCCGCACACCGTTTTCATCGCGTCCTTTTAACATAAAGCCTTCCGACTTGAAACCTGAAACAAAAGTTGATGATGTCGCCGGGGCAATCGGCGGTCCGATTATCAAAGATCGCTGGCAATTTTATACCGGCTACGAATATGTCAGTCGTGATTTGGGCGGTGAGCCGGGACGCATTGTTACAGTTACAGCGGCTAATCAGGCAGCTTTAATTGCCGCCGGCGTTCCATCGGCAGCTTTTCCGACGGCGATTCCCGCCGCGCAGAAAGTTAATTTCTTTATTTTGCGTTCCGATTCTCAGTTAAATGATGCCAATCGTCTGACCGGACGCTACAATTACTTCAAAAATAAATCGCCGGACAACATCGGTGGCGGTTTGACGACTTTGCAGCGAAGTATTGATTTTAACGATGTTTCTTATTCGTTCGGTTTGCAGCTTGCTTCGATCCTTTCGTCAAAAACTTTGAATGAATTTCGTTATCAATACGCGACGCGAAATTCACAGAATTTGGCAAACGCCAATTCCGGCACAGGGGCGACGATTGTCATTTCCGGCATCGCCAACTTCGGCGCACCGACAAATGCCAATACGATTTCGCCGCTTCAAACGACAAATCAGATTCAGGATAATTTGACTTACTCTTTCGGCGAACACTCGGTTAAATTCGGCGGCGGTTTTACTAATTATCACGACGAACGCCGTTCGGGAATTTTTTATCAATATACTTTTGCTTCAGTCGCGGCTTATGCGGCGGCAGTGAACGGAACAAATACGCGCGGCTATTCGCAATATGAAGAAGCCTTCGGCGATCCTGAAATCAAGTTTAACTCGACCTTTTACAACTTTTTTGCTCAGGACGATTGGAAGATTACACGAAAACTAAAACTTAACTAC
This sequence comes from Pyrinomonadales bacterium, assembly GCA_038200505.1. Lineage (GTDB taxonomy): Bacteria > Acidobacteriota > Blastocatellia > Pyrinomonadales > Pyrinomonadaceae. The sequence goes on from JBBPXX010000113.1 coordinate 42,136, forward strand.
GGTTTGCGTTACGATCTTTACAATATTCCGAAAGCCGACCCGAATTCGCCGTTTCCGGCTTCGCAGAAATTTAAGATAGACAAAAATAATTTCGCGCCGCGTTTAGGTGTAGTTTATGCTTTGCGCGATGGAAACCGTCCGACTGTTCTGCGGGCAAGTGCCGGAATGTATTACGATGTGCCGTATTCGGATATGTATCTGCGGGCAATTCAAAAGAACGGGACTTTGACTTTCCGCAACTTTACTTTTGGACCAACGGCAACGGCAACGACTCCTGCGGGACCGACTTTTCCGAATAATTTTGGAAGTCTGCCGACCGGAACAGTTATTGGTCAGCAAAGCATTGACGCTGTTTCATCTGATTTTGTAAATTTGTATGCGATTCATACTAATGTTCAAGTGGAACAAGCGATCACGAATGATTTTTCGTTCACGGTCGGATATATTCATTCGAGCGGACGGCATATTCCGGTTTATCGCAATATCAATTGTCTGCCGGTTGCGTCGCAAGGAACTTTGCCGGACGGCAGACCGATTTTCGGGACCTTTAGTGTTAATCAAACTACGGGAGTTGTTTCGATCAGCGGCTGTACAAATCGAATCTTTCCCCAGTTTCTTAATATTCTGCAAGTCGAATCGGTTGGAAATTCCAATTACAACGCGGCGACTTTCCAATTATCAAAACGCTTTTCGCGCGGTTATCAATTCAATGTAAATTACACTTTGTCACGTTCGACGGATGACGCGCCGGAGCAAAATCTGGTGGCGGCTTCATCGCTCGCGCTTTCCGATCCGTCAAACAGAGAATTTGACCGGGGTTTGTCGCTTGCCGATCAAACTCATACTTTTATAATGAGTTTTGTCGGTCGCCCGCAATTTAATTTCGAGAACAAAGCCGCAAAATATATTCTGAATAATAACCAATTCGGAATTATCGCTACGGCAAATAACGGCGAAACATTTAATATCACGAGCAATAGTGATTTGAACCGCGACGGCGTTCTCGGCAATGATCGTCCGGTCGGAATCGAAAGAAATTCCGGCAGAACGCCGCGACAATTCAATGTTGATCTGCGCTATTCGCGTTTTATTCCGATCACGGAAAGATTTAGAGTAGAATTTTTTGCCGAAGCTGTAAACATTTTCAACATCAATAGTGTTTTCCAATATAACAGCACGGTTCTACCGTCAAATCGCAATGCCTTGCCCGGAGTTGCCACAAGTTTCGATACTTTGGTCAATCCTTTAACCGGAGAACTTCGCGGTTCGCTGCCGGACTTTAGAAACCTGAGCGTAACTTCGCTTGACAGCCGACAGATTCAACTCGGCTTCAAGTTCAACTTTTAATTGCGACGGCTTTGATATTTTTGCGAAGTTTCAAATCATCAAAGCCGCATTATTGATTTATGAAAGAAGAACACCCGAATAACATTCCCGAAGTCGCGGAATTACCGGATAATTGGTGGTATCGAGTTTATCTGGGCGTGATTATCTCGAATATTTTAGTAATTTTGGCATTGGGAACTTTTACTTATTATTTTTCAAGCTGATTTTTTGTTGCAGTAACTTCTCTCCAAACTTTTTAATATGAAATTTCTGGATTGGGCGATTGTCGTGGCGTATTTGGTTTATGTGATTTATGACGGAATCCGTATGACCAAAAACAGCGGCAACGTCGAAGGTTATTTTCTCGCCAATCGAAGTTTGCCGTGGTGGGCGGTTGGGCTTTCCGTGATGGCGACGCAGCTTTCAGCGATCACGCTGGTCGGCACAACAGGACAGGCGTATTCGGACGGAATGCGTTTTATCCAGTTTTATTACGGCTTGCCGCTCGCAATGGTTATTTTGTGCGTTACGGCGGTGCCGTTTTTTTATCGCGCCAGAGTTTATACGGCGTATGAATATCTCGAAAATAGATTTGACGCGAAAACGCGCTCGCTGACGAGTTTTTTCTTTTTAATGTCGCGCGGCTTGGGTGTCGGCGTAATCATCGCCGCGCCTGCGGTTATTTTGTCAATCGTTCTCGGCTGGAGCGAGATAACGACGATTTTTGTCATCGGTTTGACGACGACGCTTTACACAATGATCGGCGGCGTGCAAGCCGTAACTTGGACGGACGTTAAGCAAATGGTCATCATTTTTGCCGGAATGAGCGTCGTTTTGTTTATCATTTTTTAAAGTCTCCCTGCCGAAGTTTCGATTACGGATGGTTTGCATCTGGCGGGCGCGACCGGCAAATTGACGACAATTGACACGAGTTTCGATTTGAAGGAAAAATATACGATTTGGTCGGGAATGATCGGCGGACTTTTTCTTTTTCTGTCATATTTCGGTGCCGACCAATCTCAGGTGCAGCGTTTTTTGACGGCGAAATCGGTCAGTCAGGGCAGAACTTCGCTGTTGATGAGCGCGTTTTTGAAAATCCCGATGCAGTTTTTGATCTTGCTGATCGGCGTGATGGTTTTTGTTTTTTATCAATTTAATCAGCCGCCGATGATTTTCAATTCCGTGCAGGCGAACCGGGCGCAAATCGCTAAACCGGCGGAATATAACGCTTTGCAGGCGGAATACGAAACAATTAATCAGCAGCGGCAGAAAGCCGCACTCGAATTTGTCGCCGCCGAAAAACAGGCGGATGAATTATTGATTGCGGATGCAAAACAAAATTATTTGACGGCGAATAATAGTTTCAACATCTCGCGCAAAAAAGCGTCCGAATTTATCAAAGAAACCAATAACGACGAAAATTTTAATGATGTGAACTACGTTTTTCCGACATTTGTCATCGAAAATATGCCGATGGGCGTTGTCGGTTTAATTATCGCGGCGATTTTCGCGGCATCAATGTCGAGCGTCGCGGCGGAATTAAATGCGCTGGCGACGGCGACGACGATTGATTTTTATCGAAGGCATTTTAAAAAAGAAGGCACGGACGCGGAATATGTCAAATTCGGACGAATTGCGACCGCATTTTGGGGGTTGTTCGCTTGCATTGTGGCGATTTACGCCACAAATTTAGGTTCGCTGATCGAGGTTGTCAATAAATTCGGCTCATTTTTTTACGGTTCGCTGCTCGGCGTTTTCGTTTTGGCATTCGTCGTCAAAAGAGCAAGAGCGCGTGGCGCGTTCTTTGGCTTATTGTTCGGCATCGCGTCGGTTTGGATTGCCAGTTTTTATACGGAAATCGAGTTTTTATGGTTTAACGTCGTCGGTTGTCTGGCGACGGTGCTTGCAGGTTATTTAATCAGTTTGACAGTGGCAGAAGATTCAAAATGAAAAATTCAAAAAACAAACTTTTTATAGCTTTTTTACTAACTTTATCCTTTATCCTTTATCCTTTATCCTTTTCCGCCCAGGTTCGGGCGAAATACGATATGGGCGCAATCGGACTCGCGCAGCAACTCGAACGTCTGCAAACGACGGCGAGCGCACTGCACACGGGCGCACATCCCGACGACGAAGATTCGGGTTTGCTGGCGTATCTGGCGCGAAATGACCACGCGCGAACGGCGTATTTGGCGTTAAATCGCGGCGAAGGCGGGCAAAACGTCATCGGACAGGAGCTTTTTGAACCGCTCGGCGTGATTCGCACCGAAGAACTTTTACAGGCGCGGCGACTTGACGGTGGACAGCAGTTTTTTACGCGCGTGATGGATTACGGTTTTTCAAAAACACGCGCCGAAGCGACACGAATTTGGGGCGAAAATCTTGTTTTGGGCGATATGGTTCGCGCCATCAGAACATTTCGTCCGCTGGTCATTATTTCCCGTTTTGCGGGAACGCCCGCCGACGGACACGGACAGCATCAACTCGCCGGGTATTTAACGCCGATTGCCTACAAAGCCGCCGCTGATCCGAATCAGTTTCACGAACAAATCAAAGAAGGTTTGCGTCCTTGGCAAGCGAAAAAACTTTATGTCAGCGAGAGTTTTTTCCGCAATCCCGATAATCCGCCGACTTTGACCGTCAACACCGGCGAATATGATCCGCTGCTCGGACGTTCCGATTTTGAGATTGCGATGGAAGGTAGAAGTCAGCATAAAACGCAGGAAATGGGAACGCTCGAACTGCGCGGCAAGCAAACTTCAGGAATGCGTCTTTTAGAATCGAATGTTGGAAAAATTGAAGATGAAAAAGATGTCTTTGACGGAATTGACACTTCAATCACGGGCATTCCGAAGCTCGTCGGATTAAACGATAGCGACATTGACAGTGAATTGAAAGACGCGAAAAACGCCGCCGCTAAAGCATTGGCAAATTACAACGCACTGAATCCGGGAAAAATTATCGAACCGCTCGCCGAAGGTTTACGCGCCGTCCGTAAAGCGCGAAGCGAAATTGCCGCAAAACAAACTCGTCAGCCGAGCGTTCCGATGGCGGATACTGATTTTCTGCTCGCTCAAAAAGAACGCCAATTTTCCGATGCGCTTCAAACGGCGGCGGGCGTTGTGGTTGATGCGCTGACCGATTCGGAAACGGTTGTCGCGGGCGATAATGTCGGCGTTGCGGTGCGTGTTTTCGCACCGGAAAATGCCAACGTCAAAATTAACGGCGCAATGATAAACGCTCCGAAAAGTTGGACGGTGAACAACGCTAATGCGCCGGACGCGCCAACAACCGGATTTTTCCGCCGTAATGAAGATGCGTTGAAAACCTACTTTTTCGATTTATCAGCTCCGGCAAATACGCGCCCGACACAGCCGTATTGGTTGGAAAGTCCGCGCGGAAAAAATTTCGCGTTCGATTGGTCTGCTCCTGATGCTGAAAAAAATATGCCGTTTCAATCGCCACTGGTTACGGCGGAAGTAAAAATGAATATCGGCGGTGAAGACATCACCATTAAAAAACCTGTGCAGTATCGTTATGCGGACGACATTCGCGGCGAACTTCGGCGCGATTTGAATGTCGTTCCGATGGTCAACATCGCGCTCGATTCAAATTTAATGATCGTCCCGGCTTCGCCGAAAGCGCAAACACAAAAAGTCGTGATGTCGGTTACGAACAACGCGCCGCGTGAAACAAGCGGCACAATTAAACTCGATTTGCCGAAAGGTTGGACGGCGACTCCGAATTCGGCGAACTTCGATTTGAAGTCTAAGGACGAAAAAACCGCCGTCGCTTTTGACGTAACAATTCCGGCTAATACAAAAGTTGATTCGTATAAAATTATGGCGGAAGCGATTGTCGGTGGACAAATTTATAATCAAACAATGCAGGAAATCGCTTATCCGCACATCCAAACGCACCGCCGCTACACACCGGCGGAAATTTCTGCGAAAGTGATAGATTTAAAAGTCGCACCTGTCAAAGTCGGTTACATAATGGGAACCGGCGACCGCGTTCCCGAAGCAATTAGACGGCTCGGTTTGGACGTAACGATGCTCGAAGAAAAAGACCTTTCAACCGGCGATTTGTCAAAATTCGATACAATTGTCGTCGGAATTCGCGCTTCGCAGGTCAGACCGGATTTCGTCGCTAACAATAACAGATTGCTCGATTTTGTCAAAAACGGCGGCACATTGATTGTTCAGTATCAACAACAGGAATATATTACTAAAAATCTCGCGCCGTTTCCGGCGCGAATGGACATTCAAATCAACGGCAATCAGCGCATTTCAAACGTCCGCGTAACTGACGAAACCGCGCCGGTCAAAATTTTAGAGCCGACGAATCCGATATTTAATTTCCCGAATAAAATTACGGCAAGCGATTGGGATAATTGGATTCAGGAACGAAATCTGTATAATTTGACGACGCTTGACCCGAAATACACGCCGCTGCTCGAATCGTACGACGAAGGCGACCCGGAAAGTAACGGCGGTTTAGTTTATGCAAAAATCGGCAAAGGAAATTACGTTTATAATTCCTATTCGTTTTTCCGCCAGCTTCCAAACGGCGTTCCGGGCGCGTATCGTTTGTTGGCTAATATGCTGAGTTTGCCGAAAGCAGGTGCGAAGAAATAAATTAGACGCGGATAAACGCGGATTGGGCAGATAAACGCGGATTTAAAAAATTTTTGCAATCTAAAGAAGGATTTGATAAATAATTTATTATCGAATTAAACCAAAAATAAAAAAATCCGCGCGAATCCGCGTTCATCCGCGTCTAATTTCTTAAAAATTTTATGACAAACGAAAAATTTCCCGCGCAAATTTATAAAGAAAATGTTCTGGCGGATTGCTTTGAAGATGCAAAGAAGTGTTTTCTGCAAGCCTATTTGGATGTTGATTTCGCACACGCGATAATGCTCGCCGAGCAGGAAATAATTACTAAAGACGAATTAAAAGAATTGCTCAAAACTCTGCGCGGTTTGGATTTGGATTCGATCAGACGCGCCGAATATGACGGCAGTTTTGAAGATTTATTTTATTATTTACAGCGTGAAATAAAGAAAAGCTGTAATGATGATACGGCGGGAAAACTGCACACGGCGCGAAGCCGCAATGATATTGATGTAACGATTTATCGCCTCTATCTTCGACCCGCGACGCTCAAATTGCTTCGTTCAGTGATGGATTTGCGGCGAAATTTGCTTGATTTAGCTGCTGAACATCACGAAACTTTGATTCCGGCATACACGCACACGCAGCCCGCGCAGCCTTCGACGTTAGCGCATTTTCTGCTGGCGATGGCGGAAAATCTCGGACGCGACATCAAGCGCATTCAGCGTTCTTTTGACAATATGAATCTGTGTCCACTCGGCGCTGGCGCAATTACGACAACCGGATTTCCGATCAATCGTCATCGCGTCGCCGAACTTTTGGGTTTTTATGCGCCGACTGTAAACTCTTACGCTTCAATCGCTTCGGTTGATTATTTTACCGAAACTTTGGGCGCGACTTCCGCACTTCTTGTCAATATCGGTAAATTTGCCTTTGAATTTTTGCAGATGGCTTCGATGGAATTTAACGTCATTCGTCTGCCCGACAGTTATGTTCAAGGTTCTTCGATAATGCCGCAAAAACGTAATCCGGTTGCTCTGGAACATATTCGCGCACTTGCCAGCAAAGGACTTGCCCAAAGTTTGGGAGTTTTTACGAGCATTCACAACACGCCCTTTGGTGATATAAACGATGTCGAAGACGATTTGCAACCGTTGATTTACAATGCTTTGCGCGACGCAAATCGTTCGGTTGCGCTGTTTGCGGGAACTTTGCAGTCGGCGACATTTAATCTCGAAACTTTGCGAAAACGCGCGGGCGAAAATTTTATTACCGTAACCGAACTCGCCGACACGATTGTCCGGCGCGAAAATTTGCCGTTCAGCGTTTCGCACAAAATCGTCGGAACTTGTGTAAAAGCCGCGCTTTCTCAAAACAGTGAAATCACGCACGAGATTTTACAGACAGCGGCAAAGGAAATTTTGGACAGAGAACTTTCGCTCTCAAAAGAAGATTTACAAAAGACACTTTCGCCTGAAAATTTCGTGGCGATTCGGACGATTTACGGTGGAACTGCGCCGGAAGAAACACGCCGCGCTTTAAGCGTCGAGCGTGATTACGAATCTGCTGATGAGAAATGGTTTGCGGAAAAGAACGCGCTTCTTAAAAATGCTGCGGCAAAATTGACCGGCATAGTTGATGAAATTGTAGAAGTCGCATAAAATGCGGCAAATAGTTGGATAAAGTGTCGTTATGATTTATTCAAAGTCCACGATACTTTTTTATTTAGATAGGACTTTCGCTTTTTGACAAAATGTGATTAAACAGATGTTCTAATGATAACAAAAAATCAATACGTTGAATATCTGTTAAGTACTCCAATCAATTATACTTGTTCCAATTTATCAGAGCATTTGGAGAAAGTCAGT
>JBBPXX010000114.1:0-4882 GCA_038200505.1 Pyrinomonadales bacterium
GCCCCATTTGTCCATATTCTCGTATTTGTAATCGCAAACGTCCGGGTCCTGAAACGAACCCCAGCAGCCGAGCAGAATTCGTCGCTGCCCGACTTTTTCATAACCCGGCAGAGCTTCATAAAAGAAGTCGAACAAATCGTCATGGAGCGGCACGATTTTTTTACAAAATTCGACATACTTCATCAAACGCACCATATAATCGGTAAAAAGCTGAACGGTCGGGACTGTTCCGACACCGCCCGGGTAAAGCGTCGAAGGATGGACGTGGCGACCTTCCATCAGGCAAAACATTTCGCGCGCCAGACGGCTCATCTGCAAAGTTTCGCGGTAAAATTCGCCGGTGAACGGATTGAGCGCGGTCATTATGTCGGAAATCTTTTTGTAGCCGTGATGCTCGGCGTTCGGGCAATCGGTTACTTTCGCTTTTTCCCAAACGCTCGGATTCGTTTCCCGCACCATATTTTCACAAAAGTCCACGCCGACCAGATTGTCCTGATAAATACAGTGGTCGAACATATATTCGGCGGCTTCGCCGAGGTTGACAATCCATTCCGCCATCGGCGGCGGTCGCACGCCGAACGCCATATTCTGCGCGTAACAGGCGCAGGTCGCGTGATTGTCGCCGCAGATTCCGCAGATACGCGATGTGATAAAATGCGCGTCGCGCGGGTCTTTGCCCTTCATAAAAATCGAGTAGCCGCGAAAAATCGAAGAAGTGCTGTAGCACTCGGCGACTTCACGATTGTTAAAATCAATTTTCGTGTAAATTCCCAAAGAGCCGACAATGCGGGTAATCGGGTCCCAATTCATATCAACCAGAGTTTTTTTCTGGGTCGGCGTTTGAGTTGATGTTGCTGTTGGTGTCATTTTCTTCTTCTCCTTTAATAATTCATCGGGTCGTAACCGGTGGTTAATTCGGGACGATTATGTCGCCATTTCGGTTCTTTGTTGACCGTCTGATTGGTGTGGCCGCGCAATTTCCTGATAACTCTGCCGTAAATTCCGACAGCGGCGGAAGAAATCGTCGCTCCCGGCGGTTCGTCCATAAACGGCATAAATTTATCGGGAAAACCGGGCATCGTGCAGCCGATACAAATGCCGCCGACGTTCGGACAGCCGCCGATGCCAGCCATCCAGCCGCGTTTCGGCACGTTACAGTTGACAACCGGACCCCAACAGCCGAGTTTAACGATACACTTCGGCGAGCCGTATTCGGTCGCAAAATCCGCCTGCTCGTAATATCCGGCGCGGTCGCAGCCTTCGTGGACGGTTTTCCCGAACAGCCACGTCGGACGAAGTTCGCTGTCCAAAGGAATCATCGGCGCAAGTCCCGCGACTTGATAAAGGAGATAGAGCAGCGTTTCCATAAAATTATCCGGCTGAACCGGACAACCCGGAACATTGACAATCGGCAGTCCTGCTTTCGATTTGAAATCCCAGCCGAGATAATCCGCCAAACCCATCGCGCCGGTCGGATTGCCTTCCATCGCGTGAATCCCGCCGTAAGTCGCGCACGTTCCAGCCGCGACGACAGCCAGAGCCTTCGGCGCGAGCCGGTCAATCCATTCATTCGTCGTGATCGGCTGTCCGGTCATCGCGTCCGCTCCCAAAGCCGCCCAATAGCCTTCGGTCAAAAGACTTTCGTTCGGAATCGAGCCTTCGATAACCAGCACGAACGGGTCAATCAAACCCTGTTCGGCTTGATACCAATACTTCATAAATTCGTCGCCGACTTCATAAGCCAGAAGCGGATTGTGCAAATGCACTTTCGGCAATCCGGGAATCGCGCCGAGCAAAACGTCTTCAATGCTCGGCTGCGTCGCCGCCGTAATCGAAACCGAATCGCCGTCGCAGCTCAAGCCCGCGGTAATCCAAAGAATATGAATGTCGCTGACCGGCGACGGACGCTGGGTTTTCCGACCGTATGGAATGTCTTCTGTCATCATTTTCATTTCTCCTTATTCGGCAATTATTTTTATAAAAAACTTGTCAACTGTGTTTTATCGTTCGCCGATTGTAGACAGAATAGCGGTAATTACAGGCTTTATCTGTGCGTAATTACACATATAAAAATAAAAATGCGGGTGGAAGGAAGGCGACGGATTTTTGATAAAAACCCGAATCGAATTGTTTTTGAAGTAAAGATAAAATTTTATCGCGCGGCGAAACCGGCAATGACTGCTTGACCGAGCGCGAGTCCTCCGTCGTTCGGCGGAACTTTGCGGTGGGTGAAAACACAAAAATCGTTTTCGCGCAAACGCCGCAAAGTCGCTCTCAAAAGCGCGACATTTTGAAAACAGCCGCCGCTCAGAGCGACGCGATTCAGATTTTCGCGCCCGCGAAATTTCAACGCCAGGCGCAAAATTAAATCGGCGACGGCGTTATTAAATTTGGCGGATATTATGCCGATTGAAACTTTTGATAAAACATCTTTCGTAGCTTCGGAAATTAGATTCGCACAATCAATCTGAATCGTTTCGCCTTCGATTAAATCAAATTCGTAGGCACCCGAAACACTTTCATCGAGCCGCGCTTCAAACTCAATCGCACCCTGCGCTTCGTAAGTAATGGTTTGGCGAACGCCCGCCAGTGACGCGACCGCATCGAAAAGCCGCCCGAAACTGCTCGTCGGGACGGCGTTAAAATCGTTTTCAAACTGCTTGAGCAAAATCTTCCGTTCCGTTTCGGAGCAGGCGGCGACGCACGGCAGATTTTCATTCCATTCGATTCCGGCTTGCCACAGATGCGCGAGCGCGACGCGATACGGTTTTTTAACCGAAACGTCGCCGCCCGCCAGCGGAAAATATCTCAAGTGCGCGGCTCGCTCAAAACCCCGATAATCAGCCAGCAGAACTTCGCCGCCCCAAACCGCGCCGTCGTCGCCGTAACCCGTGCCGTCGAACGCGAAACCAATAACTCGTTCCGCGCCGTCAAAACCGTTTTCCGCCATCGCCGAAGCGATATGCGCGTGATGATGCTGCACGGGGACGAGTTTTGTTTCAGGCTGAAAAAGTCTTGTTAAATTATCTTTTGCCCAACGCGCCGAAAGATAATTCGGATGTTTATCGAACGCGACAATTTCCGGCTCGACGCGAAAAAGTTTTCGCATCTGCTCGACCGATTTTTCAAACGCCTGCAAAGTTTCCAGATTTTCCATATCGCCGACGTGCTGCGACATAAAAGCGAATTCGTCTTTCGCCAAACAAAACGTCGCCTTCAATTCGCCGCCGACCGCCAAAGTCAGCGGCAGTTTGAACGGCAGCTCGACGGGAAACGGCGCGTAACCGCGCGAGCGGCGAATCGGCAATTCGCGGTTTTCAAAAACTCTGACGACCGAATCGTCGCACGGCACGAAAATATCGCGGTCGTGCAGCAGAAATGCGTCGGCTAAAACTGAAAGTTTTTCCAAGGCTTCCGTGTTGTCTTTAACAATCGGCTCGCTCGAAAAATTTCCCGAAGTCATCACCAAAACATTCAAGTTTTCATTAAACAACAAATAATGAAGCGGTGAATACGGAAGCATTACGCCCAGAAATTGATTGTTCGGGGCGACCAGTTCGCTCAAGTCGTTTGTCCGTTTTTTGAGTAGAACAATCGGACGCTCTTTGCTCATTAAAATCGCTTGTTCGGTATCGCTTATTTCCGCCAGGCAGTTTGCGGTTTCCAAATCTTTGCACATTACGGCAAAAGGTTTATCAATTCTGCCTTTCCGCAACCGCAATTTACTTAAAGCCGCATTATTGCCTGCGTCGCAAGCTATATGAAAACCGCCGATGCCTTTGACCGCGACGATTTCGCCGTTAAGTAAGGCGTTTTGGGCTGCGGAAATCGCTTTTTCATCGCGAATCTTTTCGTCGGTTTTTCCGGTAAACCAAACTGTCGGACCGCATTCGGCGCAGGCATTCGGCTGAGCGTGAAAACGCCGGTCGAGAGGATTGTCATATTCGTTTTGACACTCTTTGCACATTTCAAAAACATTCATCGTCGTCTTCGGGCGGTCGTATGGAACGTCTTTGATAATGGTGAAACGAGTTCCGCAATCGGTGCAGTTAATAAACGGATAGCGAAAACGGCGGTCGCCTTTATCAAACAATTCGCGCAGACAATTTTTGCAAACGGAAACATCCGGTGAAACGAACGTGTTCTCGCCCGCTCGATTTTCGCTTTCGGCAATATAAAAATCGGTGGAGAATTGCGTGGGGATTTCTCTTGTGTGAATCGCCGTAATATGTGCCAGCGGCGGATAATTTGAATTCAGGAAGTTTTGGAAATCGCTCAAATTGCTGGTTTCGCCTTCGACTTCAACGAACACGCCGCCGCTCGCGTTGCCGACGAAGCCTTTCAAATTGAATTTTTTCGCCGCCGCATACACGAACGGGCGAAAACCGACGCCCTGCACGACGCCGTAAATTTCAAGACGCTCCCTTTTCAAAATCGGCTGTTCGCGCAAATTCGCAGACATAATTTTTTAGGTTAAGGTAAAAGTCAATGCAAATAAAGTTCTCTTCGCCGTATTGAAAATCCTATTTCGTCTATTAAGAGTCTTTTTCTACAGTTGCGGCGGTTAATATTCGATTTTGTTATTTTCAGAAAGGCGATTTTGCTCGTTTCAGTTTAGCCAACTGAAATTGTTTGAGTTAACATAACTGACTGCAAAAGTAATCTGCGTCCGATAATATCTACAGAATAAATCTTATTTGGTTAAATAAAAGGCTAGGCAACGCTTGAAGGTATTCAAGCGTTTATTGGTCACAGTCGTTAGTTCAAAACTATGCACTTTCAGTGCAAGACTTTAGTTGCTACACACTTTCCAAAAGTGATAAAAGAGCAACATGAATATAAATCGTTACGGTAGTCATACGGTTTCTCGTTTGACTGCGCA
>JBBPXX010000115.1:0-5974 GCA_038200505.1 Pyrinomonadales bacterium
GACTATTCGACATCTCGGCTTGAATCTACTCAAGCAAGAAAAGAGTTGCAAAAGGGGAATTGAAGGCAAACGCAAGAAAGCAGGCTGGAATGAAAGCTACCTACTTAAAGTTCTCAACTTTTAATGCGTTTGCCCTAGCATCTTTTTGATTATTTTCTCATTCGTGCGTAACATGAGTTATAATATTAAGTTTTACGATTTCGCCGCCGGAAAAATAAAAAACGCGCTCGAAAGTTTCAAAATATCTTTCAACGTCAATATGTGGCTCAGCACGACCGACGGAAATGTTTTTTTATATTCGGCACGAGATCAAAATATCAGCCACCTGATGATCGCCGAATTAACACAAGCCAACTAAATAACAACCAGATTCGATTATTATACTTCTAATCAAACTAATTGTATTTGCCGTTCCCGCAGATAATTTATTCTGTCCCGAACTTCCGCCGCCTGTTCAAATTTCATTTCCCGCGCCGCCTGCCGCATATCGGCTTCGAGCTGCAAAATTGTTTCCTTCAATTGTTTCGGCGAATATTCTTCGTATTTTTCAATTTCCAGCGGCACTTTGAAATAATCGGCTTCATACGCCGTAACAAGCGTTGCGTCAATTGATTTGACAATCGTTGTCGGCGTAATTCCGTGTTCAGTGTTGTATGCTTCCTGAATTTTCCGCCGCCGCGCCGTTTCATCAATTGCGAATTTCATTGATTTTGTTATTTTATCGGCATAAAGAATCGCTTTCCCGTCGGAATTTCGGGCGGCGCGTCCGATGGTTTGAATCAAACTGCGTTCGCTTCTTAAAAATCCTTCTTTGTCGGCATCGAGAATCGCCACGAGCGATACTTCCGGCAAATCTAAACCTTCGCGCAGAAGATTTATTCCGACTAAAACATCAAATTCGCCGCGCCGCAGATTTCGCAGGATTTTGATTCTTTCCAAAGTTACGATGTCCGAATGCAGATAATTGACTTTTACGCCGACTTCCGCGAAATATTCGGTCAAACTTTCCGACATTTTTTTCGTCAAAGTCGTTACTAAAACTCTTTCGTCGCGTTCGGCGCGAAGGCGGCATTCTTCCAGCAAATCATCAATTTGACCTTTGACGGGGCGCACTTCGACATTTGGATCAAGCAAACCCGTCGGACGAATTACTTGTTCGATGACTTCGCCGCCGGTTTTTTCGAGTTCATAATTTCCGGGTGTGGCGGAAACATAAATCGTCTGTCCGATGCGCTCGTTAAACTCTTCAAAATTCAGCGGGCGATTGTCCATCGCGCTCGGCAGACGAAAACCGTATTCGACCAGATTTGCTTTGCGCGAACGATCACCTTTATACATTGCGCCAAGTTGCGGCACGGTTTGATGCGATTCGTCTAGGACGATAATCGTGTCTTCGTGCAGATAATCAAGCAAAGTCGGCGGCGGCGCGCCCGCCGGTTTTCCGGTTAAATGCCGCGAATAATTTTCGATTCCGCGGCAAAATCCCATTTCCTTAATCATTTCAAGGTCGTACATTGTCCGCTGGTGAAGTCTTTGCGATTCGACGAGTTTTCCTTGTTTTATCAATTCTTCTTCCCACCAAACGAGTTCTTCTTTGATGGTTTTGAGCGCACGTTTGATTGTCGGTTTGCTCATCACATAGTGAGTTTTCGGATAAATCGGCAGCCGCGATTCGTGTTTTAGCAGAACTTCACCGAGCAACGGATCAATCGTCAAAACCGAATCAACTTCATCGCCCCAAAATTCGATTCGATACGCTTGGTCTTGATAACTCGGATAAACTTCGACGACATCGCCGCGCACGCGAAAAGTTCCGCGCTCGAATTCGATGTGCGAGCGTTCATACTGTAAATTAACGAGTTCTTTCAGAAAATCATCGCGTTTGAGTTTCTGTCCGGGTTCGACGAAAAAAATCATCCCGAAATAAGCGTCCGGGTCGCCGAGTCCGTAAATGCACGAAACCGAAGCGACGACAATCACATCGCGCCGTTCAAAAAGTCCGCGTGTCGCCGATAAACGAAGTCGGTCAATTTCTTCATTGACCGTCGCTTCTTTTTCGATATACAAATCCGCTGCCGGAACGTAGGCTTCCGGCTGATAATAATCGTAATAGGAAACGAAATATTCGACGGCGTTTTCAGGAAAAAATGATTTGAATTCCTGATAAAGCTGCGCCGCAAGCGTTTTATTATGCGCCAAAACGAGCATTGGACGCTGAACTTCCTGAATGACGTTGGCAATCGTGAAAGTTTTTCCCGAACCTGTTATTCCCAAAAGAACCTGATCTGTGGCGTGATTATTTAATTCGCTGACGAGCTGTGAAATCGCTTGCGGTTGGTCGCCTTTCGGCTGATTATCCGAGATTAATTTAAACTGCATTTATAAATTTTAACGTGAATGAGACGCAAATGCACGACGTAAAATTTATAATTTTCGGGGATAATGTTTTTTCTTGTTTTATTGAAAACTAATGTATTTTAGTCCGATATTTATTCAGTATCGAATCATATTTTTCGTTCATTGCATCGGCTCTGGCGGAGTGAATCGAAGTAATAACGCTTTTATCAGTCGGTCGAAATGATCTAAGCATTATTCTTTTTGTGCGGATGTAGCCTTTTGCATCCACTACAACGATGGCGCGGGTAAATGAAATGGGAAAAAGCCAGTGAAGACCTTATCTTTTTGTAATATTACGGTCAATGTCGGCGAGCAGCGCGAGCGGCAATCTGTATTTCTTTCCAAACTGAAGATGTTCTTCGACAGATGCCGGTGAAACTCCGACGATCATTGCTTTTATTTCTAAATAATCCGTCCAATTGTCCCGCAAGGAACACAATTGTTTAGTACAAACGAGAGTTTCATTCTTCGGATAAAAAAGTAAGGCGACAACCTGACCTAAATAATCGGACAACCGCCAATCTTCACCGGCTTGATTTTTGAGAACAAAATCGTCAGCTTTTATACCAAGTTCTTCGGTATAAGTTCTACCGGAAATTTCATCTTCAATCATTTCGTCCATTTCAATTTTCCTGTAAATTACATTTTCACTAAAAAATATGAATCAAGAGTAGAAAAAAGTGCTTGAAAAACGGATAATTTTTTTGCGTTTTTTTCGTAACTCTTGGCGAAACTTTGCGATACAATATTCTTATAACGCAAAAAAACACAAGGGGCTTCGAAAAGTTTTCAGATTTCTACTCTTGATTCGCGCTAAAAAACTCGCTTTAAACATTAACAAAACCTATTTCTTCAATCGCTTTGTCAACTTCTTCCTGCAACTCTATCGGCAGAACCTTTCGTTCAAGCAGAATGTACAAACCGGATAAAGCCTTCTGATTTTTTGTAACTTTAAGAACGTGCAAAATCGCCCGGCGGACATTCAAATCTTCGTGTTTTTCCAGTGCCTTAAAAATAGTGTCCGTTTCGTTGGCTTTGACGAGCAAAGCAAGTAATGTGAAGCCTTCGTAAGCAAATTTACGGTCGGGGTGAACCAAACGGCTAAAGGTTCGTTCAACCATATCACCTTCAATCGCCGCCCGCGCCGCCTGAATCATTCTGCCTTGTTCTTCGGTTTCGATAACTCGCGTCCAGGCATCAGAGCGATTGCAGCTTAAACGAGTCAAAGCGCGTGCCGCCGCCGCCCGCACTTCGCGCGTCGGGTCGGCGCAAGCTATTAAAATTGTTGAAAAAACAGATTCATGGTCGAAATCGGACAAAATCGTTACGGCTTTTGAACGTAAATTAGCTGATAAATCATAAAGAGCAACTTGCGAAAGTGCTTCAATCGAATTACGGGTTTTAAAAGCGTTCAAAATCCTGACGGCGAGTTCGCGCACCGCTTCATCTTCTTCAAATTCATCCTGAGTTTGTTCGATTGCGCTTATCAACGCCGGATCGTTTGAAAGCGGCAACTGTTCAAAAGGTCGGGCAGGTTCAATCTCGTTTATTGAAAAAATCGGCAAAAGTTTTGCCAACGCCGGCGGAACTTTTCCATTGCCGTTAGATGAAGGTTCTTTCATTGCCTGAACATCTATAAATTTTGGCTTGGCAGGCAGTTTTTTATTACTCTTTGCTCCCATAGCTTTGTGGTTTTTTCTCAACCACTCCAATTCCTTGTTCGCGTCGAGTGCGCCTATTTCCCAAGAATCATTTTTTGCAGAAACCTTTTTCTTTGCGGTTTTTTCTTTATTACCCGTTTTTTTCTTGCCATACCGCCAAAAAACAGCACCGGCTAAACCAAGACATAAAACAAAAAGTGAAATATACCACCAGGTAAAATCTTCGACCTGTTCTGCTTCGGGCGACGGCACCGGCACTGACGGCATTTGTGACCAAGTTTCAACCGTTGTAAATAAGATAACCATTACCAAATTTACAAACCGATATTTAATTTTACCAATTCGTGATTTATTTTCTGAAAACATATTGCTCATATTACATTTATCAAGTTAAATTAAAGGTGTGGCAGCGAAGGAGATTTGTAAAACTTCAATCTGATTATTGTTGGAATTTTGTGAAAAATACATCAGTGTCGGATTGACACTAAGCATTATGCACAATTACACGCTCAATGTCATCTAATTTTTATAAATATTTATAATATTTTAACATTTTTTTACAGATAGCTTTTTTGAATTGAATATTTTTCGATTATTGACCTTTACCAAAACAAAATTTCGTAATAAAGTTAGCATATTCAAAAGTTTTCAATTCCAAAGAAATTTAAGTTTATGACAGCAGTTAAAACGGTTTCCGAAACCAATATTGCGGGTTTGCCGCTTATAAATCGCGGCAAAGTCCGTGATGTCTATGATTTTAAAGATGAGAAACTATTACTCGTCGCAACTGATCGAATTTCCGCTTTTGACTGTGTGATGCCGACTCCGATTCCGCACAAAGGAACGGTTTTAACGCAGATTTCAAAGTTTTGGTTTGAATTTCTGAATGATGTTACAAAAAATCATCTGATAATTGCCGATTTTGAGAAAATGCCCCAAATCATTCGGCAAAACGAAGAATTGCGCGGACGTTCGATGCTTGTAAAAAAAACGAAGGTTTTTCCCGTCGAATGTGTCGTGCGCGGATATTTGGAAGGTTCGGGCTGGAAGGATTATCTGGCGACGGGCAAAGTTTGCGGACATGATTTGCCAAAAAATTTAAAACACTGCGGCAAACTTCCTGCGCCGATTTTTACACCCGCAACCAAAGCTGAAACCGGACACGACGAAAACATCAACGAATTTGAATTTGCAGAAATCATCGGCGCGGAAAATGCGGAAAAGTTAAAATCGCTTTCACTTGAAATCTATCAAAAAGCAAGCGATTACGCTTTGACTCGCGGAATTATCATCGCCGACACAAAATTTGAATTCGGTTTGGACGAAAATAATGAAATTTTATTGATAGACGAAGTTTTAACACCTGATTCTTCACGTTTCTGGGCAGTTGAAACTTACGCGCCCGGCAAATCGCAAGCGTCTTTCGACAAGCAGTTTGTCCGCGATTATCTGGAAACTTTGGATTGGAACAAACAGCCGCCCGCGCCCGCTTTGCCAAACGAAATTGTCGAAGCAACCACCAATCGTTATTTACAGGCTTATAAAATTTTAACCGGAAAACAACTTTAACTAATAAAAGAACGATTTACGATTTACGATTTACGATTTACGATTTACGAACTATGCAAATGCGTGAGCGAATGGAAAATTTGATTGACGAGATGCTTGACGGGCAAATTTTGCTCAACGAGGCAATGGCGGAATTTGAAAAAGTTTATATTCAAAACGCTCTGAAACGCTGTGATAATCATCTAATCAAAACTTCCGAAATTTTAGGAATTCACCGCAACACGCTTTCCAAACGGGTTGCCGCCTATCAAGAGCCGACGAAAACGCCAAAACGCCTGATTGCGCGGCGTTCACGCTAAAACTTTAACTTCATCGCCGATTTTCAAAGTTTCGCCGAAGTTTTCGGC
>JBBPXX010000116.1:0-30544 GCA_038200505.1 Pyrinomonadales bacterium
CGGATATTTTGTCAGCACAGTCGGCGCACACGGAACAGAAAAAATGATCAAGAGCTATGTTCAGCAACAAGGCAAGCCGGAAGATGACGGACAACTCCGGCTCTTTTAATACCCCGTCAGCTTGCTGCGGGGTAGTTTATTTCAAAAATCTCCATATTACAATTGCCCGTTGGGGAACAATCGCTTTGCAAAGCCAGTTCTTCTTTTCCATCCTTATTCAAGTCAATCAATGTCGGTGTTATATTTGATCCACTATAAGTTTTGGCTTCTTTGGCTTCTTTAGAACAATAGGGAACATTTTTTAGTTTTTCACCATTCAACCATTTTTTTATAATTGGTTGATAATCAACTTCATCGCTCCATTCTTCACAATTCTCTTCATTAAGCTCAATTTTAGAATTTGTTAAAACAGATTTCGGCTTTAGAATATCTGCTTGAACGACTTCCAGTCTGTTTTCGGCAACTGTTTGTTTTTCCGTATCAATAAAAAAAATGGATGAAAAAGTAACAACAGCAACTAAAATATAAAATGTGAAACGACGCATAGATAAAACCTCAGTTAAATAAAGAATAACCGGAAATGGCGGAAAAACCAACAAAAATTTTCGCTCTTCAAACTTAACGTATGTGATAAAATGACTCTATGAAAAGTGCTGTTATCGAAATAAATCCTAATAAAGTAAGCGGAACTCCCGCTTTTGCGGGAACTCGTGTGCCGATCAAAAATCTTTTCGATTATTTGGAAGGCGGCGAAAGTTTGGA
Source organism: Pyrinomonadales bacterium (assembly GCA_038200505.1). Classification (GTDB taxonomy): domain Bacteria; phylum Acidobacteriota; class Blastocatellia; order Pyrinomonadales; family Pyrinomonadaceae. Next base: position 763 of record JBBPXX010000116.1, read on the forward strand.
GGATTTTCTTGAAGGTTTTCCGCCTGTAACCCGCAAACAAGCCGTTGCCGTTTTAGAAATGGCTGAGAAATCGGAGTTTAAGGAAGTCGGCAAAAATTAAAATTCTGCTTGAGCATAATTCTCAAGCGGCTTGTAATTGCTGTTTTTGAAGTGCGATTTCGTGAAGAGTTTCGGGCGCGATGTCCGCGCCATTTTTCCAAACGACCGTCCAGCCGTCGAGCGAGAAGTTTTTGAAGTAATCTATGTTTTCGAGCGGTTTGAAAAACGGATATTTTTTTATCCAATCAGTGAAATCTATTTCGGCTTTGAGTCCGTCGCTGAAAGTCAGTTCGAGCGTGTAATCGTGTAAATATCGCGCCGATGTAACTAAAATTAACTCTTTCATTTTTTCTCAAGTCAAAGGCGGAATCTGCCGAAAGCCTCTGCCGTTCTGTAAATCTTCCCAATTTTCCGCAAGTTCCGACGGATGCAGATCAATCCATTCACGAATCAATTTAACCGAAGTTCGAGAAGAAATATCGCCCGCCGGAATATTTGCCGCGAAAATCGAAAACCGCTTTTTCGCCTTGATATTCGGCGTGAAGATGCGGCGGATTATGATCGTCAAAATACATTTTGATAATAATACCGAAAAACACGGAAATTGTCGGCATAGATTTTTCAAACTCTCCAGATAAATTTTACCACAACAACTTCACTTGATATTTAGGAAATTCAGGATCGGCTGTTACTAAAGTCATATTTTCGACAATCGCCTGTGAAATCAGCAACCTATCAAACGGATCTTTGTGATGAAGCGGCAAATTTTCCAGATACAAAGCGTGTGAAAGATTGACGGGCAGGATTTGAATATTATTGTTTTGCCGTTCGTCTTCAACGGCATTTTCCAATCCGCCTTTGACAGTAAATTTGTTGAGCGTAATTTTAATTTGTAATTCCCAAACAGTTACGACGCTCAGAAATACGCCGTTAGCGGGATTTGAAATTTCGGCGAATGCGGCGGGTGAAATTTTGTTCGGTTCGTCGCGCCACCAAACGAATGTGTGCGAATCCAAAAGCAGTTTCATAATTCCTTGTCGAATCCCCAAAATTCGTCGGGCAATTCGTCGTCGAAATCTTCGCTCATCCACATTGTGCCTTTGCCTAAACCGGCAGTTCGTTTTTTTATTTCTTTCGGCTTTTCAAGCGGCGTAAGTTTGGCAATCGGTTTGCCGTTTTCTTCAATTAAAACTTCGTCACCATTTTTGGTTAGAGCGATTATCGTTTGAATTGAAATATCTTCGTTAAGACTAATCGTTTTCGTCATAAAATCACCTCGCGCCGATTATAACATTTTCCGAAAATATCTTTGAAATCTTTTCGCCGTTTGAAATGACGGCAAAAATTTATGCCTGCGAAACGCGCAAAAACAAACGAAGTAGTTCGAGTGTTTTGTGCATTTCGCAGGCAATTTTCGGCGTAAATTTCTTTACGAACGATTAAACAAACGCGAAATCGAACTGTTCCTGATGCACCGATTTATCGCCGGTTACGTCAACATTTCCGAGATACGCTTCGATTTCTTCGAGAACCGTATTTTCGCTTTCAAATAAGGTTTTGGCGACTTCCGGGTGAACGCGCAAAGTTGTTTGGTGAACGTCGCCGACACCTTTTGATAAACGTCGGGCTTCGTCCAAAATTTCGTAACAAATTGTCTGCGGCGATTTTATCCAGCCCGCGCCTTCGCAGTAATCGCATGGAGCGCACATTGTTCTCTCCAGCGATTGTTTGACGCGCTTGCGGGTCATAATTATCAAACCGAAATCGTTGAACGACAAAACTTTATTCGGCGATTTGTCGGACGCAAGAGCTTCTTGCAACGCTTGCGAAACCTTGTGCCGATTGCGCCGATCTTCCATATCAATCAAATCAAGAACAATAATTCCGCCTAAATCACGCAGACGAATTTGTCTGGCGATTTCGTCAACCGCTTCCATATTCGTTTTTGTAATCGTATCTTCCAGACGCGCATTGCCTTTGCCGACGAATTTGCCGGTGTTGACATCAATCGCAACCAACGCTTCGGTTTGATTGATGACGAGATAACCGCCGGATTTCAGCCAAACGCGCGGTTTTAGAGCTTTATCAACTTCTTCCTGAACGCCGTATTTCTCTAAAATCGGTTCGTCCTGCGTGTGCAGTTTGACGCGGCTGACCAGTCGCGGCTGAATGCGGTTGATAAATTCGACGATGCGTTGATATTCTTCTTCGGAATCCACGCGGATCGCCGTGAATTCATCGGAAAGCTGGTCGCGCAGAAGGCGTTGAATAATATCCAAATCCTGATGAACGAGCGCGGGCGATTTGGCTTTGTCCGCGTCCTTTTTGATGTCGAGCCACGTTCTGATCAGATATTTCGCGTCTTGCCGCAAATCGTCGTCGGCAATTCCGATGCCCGCCGTTCTGACGATAAATCCGCCGGACGGAACTTTTTCTTCCTGTTTTATTTTTTGAATCAAGGTTCGCAATCTGGCGCGTTCGCCCGCCGATTCGATTTTGCGCGACACGCCGAGATGCTCGATTGTCGGCATATAAACCAGGAATCTGCCCGGAAGCGCGATGTGCGAAGTTATTCGCGCACCTTTTTTGGCAATTGGTTCTTTGGCAATCTGCACGAGAATTTCCTGACCTTCGCGCAGAAGATCGGTAATTGTCGGCTGCTGAGTGCGTTCGCGCCGATTGTTATTACGTCTGCCGCCGCTTTGCTGCCGCGTATTTGATTTTTCCGTATTCGGTTTTTCCGTATTCGGTTTTTCCGTGTTTGTTTCTTCCGTATCTGTTTGTGAGTCCGAACCTGTGCGACGGCGACTGCGACCTCCGCGACGAACTGCCATTTCCGCATTGTCATTTGATTCTTTGACGCTCGCTTCCGCATCTTTCAGCGTTTCATCTTCGGCTGATTTTTTCTTTCCGCGAGTCGAAGTTTTGCTTGCGGCGGATTTTGAAGGAGATTTTGCGGTTGATTTTTTACTTTTTGAAGCAGTTGACTTTCTCGTTGCGTTTTTTTGGGTTGATTTGTCTTCGGCTTCTGTTTCCGTTTCGGAGTTTTTTTCAGCCGTCGTTTCTTTGGCGGATTTTCCTCTGCCTTTGCCGCCGCGACTTCCGCGGCTTCTTTTCGGTTTTGGTGTTTCCTCTTCCTGTTCGTCTTCGTCGGCGATGCGCTCGAATTTATTTTCCGCATCGTCGAATGAACCGATTAACGAACCGACTTCCGCCGTCGCCGGGCTTTCCATATCGAATTCGATGGCGCGAACCTGATCTATAATCGCTTCCTGCATATAAGCATCTTTGAACATATCGCCGGTTGTTTCTTCGTCAACGATGCGTTCAAAATTAGAATCTTCCATTTCGAAAAGCGGCTCGAGTTTTCCTGCTTCGTAAGTGTTGTCTTCTGATTTTTCGTCGGATTTATCCTTTGCGTCCGATTTCGATTTATTCTGCTGCTGTTCCGTGTCCTGAGTTTTTTTGCCGCGCCGCGATCTTCCGCGTTTGCTTTTCGACTGTTTTCCTTCGTCTTCTTCTTTTAATTCGTCAGTCTTTTCGACTTCAATTTCTTCATCTTCCGAATCGAATTCCTTCGACTTTTCAGCTAAAGGTTCGGCGATTTCCTGCGCCGATTCCATCTGTTTTTCGCGCTCAAGCCGAGCTCTTTGAATTTTGTCGGTTGCCTCACGCGCCGCATCTTCGGGCGAAGATTTCTTCGATTTTTCCATGACGATGCGCTCGATTTCTTCTTCTTCATCAAAGAAATCGGATACATATAGAAACGCATCGCGTTCCAAACCGATGTCAACAAACGCCGACTGCATTCCGGGCAAAACGCGCATCACGCGACCTTTGTAAATATTGCCGACAATTCCGGCATTTTCCTCGTCGCCGCGTTCGATATAAAATTCGCTGACGCGCCCGTTATCGAGAATGGCAATCTTTTTTTCGCGCCCGTTGACGCTGATAATCATTTCTTTTGACATATTTTGAAAATTTTCCTTTTTATAGAGAGATATTCGGTATCGGAAAATTATATTTTTCGATAAGTTTTCAGCTTAAAGATTTGAGTTTTCGGAAAGCGAACGCCGGGATTTTGTGAAATTTACAGACCTAACCTTTAGTCCGTTTTGACAGAGCGGATTTTGCGTATTTTTTATGATTTAATTTGTTTTCGGAAATGATTTCCAAAACAATCGAACTTCGAATTTTTCTCACGCAGGAATCTCGTTTTTTAAAAGCGATAAACGAATCGCCCTTTTTTATAAGCCGGGAGCGCGAAATATTTCTTTTTCCGTGCGCTCGAACCGGCTTGTAAATTCTCTTTCAATTTAACTAATTGTACTGTAAAAATGCTGATAATCTTTAGCGTTTGCAATTTCTTCCGAAACATTGAATTAAAAATCTTCCAGCAAACTTTGCATAGTATAAAGTAAAAATCGTAAATCGTAAATCGTAAATCGTAAATAAACATTTCAAAGTCTTAAAAATAAGTGAGTTCACTTTCTCAGACGCGCTTCGACGTTGTTTGCCTTCAATGAATTTCCGGTTGCTCTCTGCAATTCGGCAATCGCTTTATTTAGTTCGGTTTGAGCGCGAAGTTCCGCGCTTTTAGCAATTGTCAAAGCGGTTTGGCGGTCTAAAACCATATAAATATTCGATTGTCCCGCATCGAGTTTTCTTTGTTCGGATTCGTATTGTTTCAAGCTGTTTTCACGCGAAATCGCCGCCGTTCGCAGACGCGCTTCGGCGGTTCTGACCGATTGCAGAGCGTTTCGCACATCAACTTGGATGTTTTGCGCGATTTGTTCGCGCTGCGTTTCGATTTGTTCGCCCTGCACCAACGCTTTGCCGAGTTGGGCTTTGGCGACTTCGTTGTGCAAAGGCAGATTAAACTGCACACCGGCGCGGAAAGTCGGATACCGATTGACCAAAAGATCAGTAAAGGAACTAAAATTACTGCCCGTCAGATTGCTCGAAACGGTTTGCGGCGGCAGAATCGGAATTAAATTTATCGGCGGCAATGTCGGATTATTGGCATTTAGGCGCGGAATAATTTGATTGAGTGTCGCGGCGGTCGTATTATTTGAAAAAATGCTGATCGCGTTCGGATTCGCCGTTCCCGCGATGCCCGAAATCGTGTAACTGGAAATTAAATCAATCTGCGGTTTTGCCTGTTCTTTGTAAAATTTGCGGTCAATTTCGTTGATGTCTTTTTGGACATTATTGATTTCGATTTCGGGGCGATTTTGCAACGCCAAATCCAGAGCTTCCGGTAAAGTCGTGTTCGGCGCGTCCAAATCAACCGAATCGGTCGGCACAACCGAAGCGTTCCAAATCGGCGCGGTGCGGTTTTCGGCAATCAGATTTTTGAGCGTATTTTCAGCGCGGTTGACTTCTTCCAAAGCCATATAAACATTCTGCTCGAAGTTCGCCACCTGCGTTTCCGCCGCGACCACATCAATCGGTGCAAGCTGTCCTTCTTCAACAAGTCGCTGATTGTGCGCGAGTTGATCTTTCGCATCTTTGACCGAATCGCGCTGAACCTGCAAATTTCGTAAATTAAAGGTCAAATCCCAATAAGCCCGCTGAACATTCGTAATAATTTCTATTGAACGCTGGCGAAACTGCGTGTCGGTCAATGAAAGATTGCGCTTGGCGATTTCGATTGTCCGGCGCGGCTGGTCAAATCCGCGTCCGCGAAAAAGCGGCTGTGTAACACTGAAAATCAGATTAGAATTATACTGCGGACTTAAAACTGACAACGGATTTCCTGATGAAACCTGCTGATTATTAGCCGTCGCGCTGAAAATCGTGCCGTATTTTTTGATGTAACCCTGAAAACCGGCGTTCCCGACAATCGAACTCGTCGTTATTTTATTGACGTTACTGAAAACGCTGAGATTTGGAATAGTCGCGCGTTCATAATAAGTTTGTCCCGTAAATTTCGGATCGTAAAAACCATTTGCCGAACGCAGATCAAACTCCGCAATCCGCACGTTTTGGCGCGAAACTTCGATGTCTTTATTGTTTTCCAAAGCCATCGTAATCGCTTCTTTTAATGAAAGCGGCTGCTGATTCATCATATCAACGCCGACTAAACCCAAATCGGGCAACGATTTATCGTCCGATTGATAATTCGGCGCAATGCGCGGCACTTCCTGTAAATTTTCCGGCTGAACATTTTGCACGTCATCAACCGTCGGTGTCGGCGTTGGTGTCGGAATTACTGTCGGCGAAGGCACAGCGTCCTGCGCCGTAATTACGCCGCAACCTAAAGTAAGAAAAATTATGAATCCTAAAAATAATTGCCTGTTCATATAATAAATAAATCGTGAATTAAAAATAACGCCGAAAGAATTTTTCACCGCAGAGACGCAGAGTTTTCGCAGAAATTTCTCTGCGTATCTCCGCGCTCACTCTGCGCCTCTGCGGTGAAATTACTCCTTTCCAGCATTATCAATCAAATAAATTCAATAATTTTTGTCAATTGTTAAACAAAACTTTATTACTGTTTACTAAAAATCGAACTCGCGGCGGTCGTAAATCTGCGTCTGATGCCGCCGAATGTCCGCGATGAAAAATCACTGACGCGGCTGAAAATCTTCCACTGCGTCGCATCGTCAAACAGCGAATAAAAAACCGGCACAGCTAAAAGTGTTAAAAGCAAACAAAGCGTTTGTCCACCGACAACCAAAACGCCGACTGAGCGATTTGTTCCCGCGCCCGCGCCGGTTGAAATCACCAGCGGAATCATTCCGGCGACAAGCGCAATCGTCGTCATCAAAATCGGACGCAGACGGTCGCGGTTTGCCTGAACAATCGCGTCGTAGCGCGTCATTCCTTTTTCGCGCAGTTGATTTGTATGGTCAATCTGCAAAATCGCGTTCTTTTTAACAACGCCGAATAAGAGCAACAAACCCAAGCCGGAAAAGATGTTAACCGTTTGTCCGGCGATTAAAATTGACAAAATTCCGAACGGAATAGAAAGCGGCAAGGTCAGCAAAATCGTAATCGGATGAATGAACGATTCAAACTGTGCCGCTAAAACGATATACATAAAAATGAACGACAAAACGATGGCGAGCAGAAAATAGAATCCGGCTTTTCCGAGTTCTTTCGACTGTCCGACGTAACCTGTTTTATAGCCTTCCGGCAAATTCAATTCGTTGACGATTTTGGTCAATTCCGCTTGAATATTTGTCGCCGAACCGCCCGGTTTGGTATTTGCCAGAATCGTTACCTGACGCTGCCGATTTACGCGGTCAATCGCGCTCGGACCTGTTCCGTCTTTGGTTTTAACAACTTGGTCGAGCGTAACCGTACCGAGTTTTGTTGACGGCACAACCATTTTATTCAAGCCTTCAAGATCGCTGCGGAAGGAATTTATCGCCCGCACACGAACTTCATATTGTTCAGTTCCGGCGTTAAAAGTCGTCGCTTCCTGTCCGGCGACTAAAATATTCAAAGCCTGTGAAATATCGCCGACGCGAACACCCAAATCGGCGGCGCGAACGCGGTCAACGACAAGCTGAACTTCCGGCTTGCCGCTGATTAAAGTCGAATCAACATCAACCGCGTCGGGAACTTGTTTTAATCTTTCGACGATTTTTGCCGAAACTTCTTCGAGTATTTTCAAATCAGGTCCGCCGACAAGGAACTGCACGTTGGCGTTACGAAAACCGCCGCCGGAAAACGCCGCAACCTGCTGAACGGCAACGCGAAGTTGTTCAGGATGAAATTCGGGTTTCTGCAAAAGTTCGCGGGCATCAACCATCATTAGTTCCTGCGATTTCGGGCGATCCGCGACGTCGGAAAGTTTGACGTAAATCGAACCGGCGTTGACGACTTGCTGTTGTCCGCCGCCAACCGTTATCAAAGTATGCGAAACGCCCGGCATTTTGCGGATTTCGGTGGCGATGCGTTCAAGCAGAACCGAGGACGCTTGCAGCGAATAACCTTCGGGCGCACGAACCGAAACTTCAAACTGCGATTGGTCGTCCACCGGCAAAAAGTTTTTGCCGACAAACATAAACAGCGGAATAATGCTCAGAAATACGAGAACGCACAGCACAACAATCAGCCACCGATGCGCCATCGAAAATTTTAAAAGCGTCGCGTAAGTTCCGTCAATAATGCGGTAAAACCACGAATCTTTACTGTTCTCACCTTTTTCTTTAACTTTTCTCACTTCGTGCTCTTCGTCCGATTCCAACATCCCGTCGCCGTGAATTTCGAGTTCTTGCGGCGTTGGATTTGGAGTTTTACGCTTTGGACTTTTGATGAGTCGCGCCGCCAGCATTGGTGTTAATGTAAAAGAAACAATCAAAGATACGAGAACGGCAAACGAAGCGGTCAAACCGAACGACGACATAAAACGTCCGACGATTCCGCCCATAAATCCGATTGGCACGAAAACCGCCATCAGCGAAAGCGTCGTCGCCAAAACCGCCAAACCAATTTCGCGTGTGCCTTCAATCGCCGCCTGATACGGCGACATCCCCTTTTCTTCGACGTAGCGGTAAATATTTTCCAGCACCACAATTGCATCGTCAATGACGATTCCGACCATTAGAGTCAGCGAAAGCATCGTAATCGAATTGAGCGTGTAACCCATCGCATACATCAGCGCGAACGTCGAAATAATCGAAGTCGGAATAGCGAGCGCGGCAATAAAAGTCGTGCGAATATTCCACAAAAACAAAAACACGACGACAACGGCGAGAAAACCGCCGACGATTAAATGTTCTTCAATCGCGTGCAGCGAATTTTCAATAAAAATCGAGTTATCACCGATGATTTGCACCTGAAAATTCGACGGCAAACCCGGCTGAAGTTCTTTTAAAGTTTCCTTAACGGCTTTGGCGACGGCGACCGTGTTTTGTCCCGATTGTTTTGAAACGATTAGAGTTACGGCTGGCTGACCGTCGAGCAAGGACGACGTGCGAACTTCCTCCGCGCCGTCTTCGACATAGCCGATGTCTTTGATTTTAACTTGATAAGTTCCGCGTGTGGCGACGACGACGTTTTCAAAATCTTCCGCCTCTTTTATTTTTCCAAGTGTCCGAATGTTGACTTCACGCGCACCTTCGTCCACGCGCCCGCCGGGAAATTCGAGATTTTGAATCCGTAATGCCGCCGCAACTTCAACCGGCGTGATGTTGTATGAACGCATTTTGTCCGGGTTGACCCAAACATTTATCTGCCGTTCGCGTCCGCCGATAATCGTAACCTGTCCGACACCGCTGACCGATTCGATGCGCTGTTTGATTTTAACTTTTGCCGTTTCCGTTACGTCCGTCAGTGAAACCGGCGCGGAAACGACGATTCGCAAAACCGGCGCGGCATCCGAATCGAGTTTCTGCACGGTCGGCTGTTTGGCAGTTTCCGGCAGATTCGGAATCACCGTCTGCACACGATTTTCGACTTCCTGCGCCGCGACGTTGACATCTTTTTCCAGAATAAATTGCACGAAAACCTGCGAAATTCCTTCAATCGAAGTCGAACGCAGTTCATCAATGCCGCTAACCGTGTTGACCGCTTCTTCAATCTTGTCGGTAATTTCCGTTTCGATTTCCTGCGGCGACGAACCCGGATTGACAACCGTGATCGTAACCGTCGGAAAATCAATTTTCGGGAAAAGGTCAACGCCCAAACTAAAAAATGAAAACACACCGACCACGACGAGCGATAAAATCAACATCGTCGCAAACACCGGACGCTTTACACAAATTTCTGCTAACCACTGCATATCTTTTTAGTTCAAAGTTTCAAGTTTAAAGTTAATTGAAATTCATCAATTCTGTTGGCGGACTATTACGCCGTCGCCTAATTTTTCCAAATTATTTGTCGCCACCGCTTCGTTTTCACGAATACCTTGTTTGATCTCGATCAAATCATTTTCAAGCAGTCCGAGTTGGACTTGTCGTTCTTCGGCAACACCGTCTTTGATGACAAAAACCTTGTTATTTTCGCCGTCGGTTCTAACTGCCGAAGCCGGAATCATCACCGCCGGTTCGGGTTTTGACTGTGTAACCCGGACGGTTGCGAATTGTCCGGGTTTTAATGATCCGTTGACGTTTTCAATTTCCGCTTCAACCGTCAAAACGCGCGAAGTGGCGTTGATATTCGGCGCGACGCGCACGACCGTCCCTGCGAAATTGCGGTCAGGATACGCGCTGACTTGTGCCGAAACGCTTTGTCCGACGGCGATTTTGCCGATTGACTGTTCGGGAACATCAATCTTCAAACGCAAAACTGATGTTCGCAAAATCGTCGCAATTTTTTGATTCGTTGAAACAAACTCGCCGACATCGGCGACTCTTTCCGAGATAAAACCGCTGATCGGAGCGAGAATTACCGCGTCGGCAATTCCTTTTTTCGCTGTTTGCGTTTGCGTCCGCGCCGCGTCCGCCGCCGATTGCGCTGTTTTCACCACCGATTGCGCCGTATCAACTTGTGATTGTGCGACGCGAATCGCCGAAAATCTCTGATTTGCGCCGTTTAACGCCACTTGATACTGTGCCGCCGCCTGATCGCGCTGTGCTTTGCGCTGATCGTAAATCGTTTTGGCGATGTCGCCCGTCTCGACCAATCTTTCGGCGCGTGTTAATTCTTTTTCCGCTAAATCGAGCGCAACTTTCGCCGTTTTAACTTCCGCCACCTGATTGATGTCAAATGTTCCGCCGTCTTGAAGTCCAAGCTGCGATTGGACTTGACGCACATTTGCTCTGGCTTGTTCAACCTGCGATTTTGCCTGATTAACATTCGATTCCGCCTGCGCGACCTGCGCGTTCGCCTGTTCGAGTTTAATTCTTGCGTCGCGGTCATCGAGCTGAACTAACACCGAACCTTTCTGCACATAACTGCCGATGTCGAAATTAACCTGCACGATTTTTCCGCCGACTGCCGGTGCAACATCGGTTTGCGCGTCGCTCGCCAATGTTCCCGTCGCTTCAAAATACGTCGGAATATTTTGCACAACCGCCTGTGCCGTCGCTACATCAACAATCGTCGGCGCGGTGTTGGCATTAGCGTTAGCATTTTCCGCCTTTGAACTGCCGCAAGCATTCAGCATTGAACCGACAATTGTTATTAAGATAAAAACGGTTAATTTATTGATATAAAATTTAGTCATTTTCCTGTTTTTTGATTCCCCGCAATAAAATTTCGGTAAATTCCCGCGCTGCGTCCTCATTGGAAATCTTTAGTAATTTTTGCTCACTATCCCACAGAATATTGTTGAGCGAATGGTGAATAAACATCCCGATAAACGCCCGCACGACAACACGCGGCTCAATCTGACGAAATGCGCCGTCAGTTTGTCTTTGCTTTATGTATTCGCCGAGATGATCGTAAATATGTGTAATAAAACCTTCAAAAAATCCGCGTGCGAGTTCGTGTCCTTCCAACGCCGAATGAAGCATCAAACGCAGAAAATCGCTGTCTTCTTTGTGTTTGTTCAGCGCGTTTAAAGCCATTCCGTAAAACACACCGAAATCGTCTTTTTTCTCGATTTTGTCGGCGATTTCCGCAAACGGATTATCGAGTCCGTGATTGCACGCCTTGTTGTCGAGAATCGCCGAGTAAAGTTCGTCTTTGTTGGCAAAATGTTTGAAAACCGTCGCTTCGGAAACGCCCGCCGCGTTTGCAATCTCTCTGGTCGTCGTGCCGCTGAAGCCGCGATTTGAAAACAGCCGCATCGCAATTTCACAAATCTGCTCGCGCCGTTCGTCGCCCGCCATTCTCGTCGTCGTTTCCGTTTTAGTATCCAATCTTTACTCCGTTTTTATAATAAGTAAGCACTTACTCACTTTCTCACTTGTAATAATTATTTGTCAAGTTCGCGGACGTGAACTTTTTCTCAAAAAAATCCGTATGAACTTTTTGAAACCAAAAGGCATCAAAGCCGAAACCGAAAAACTAAAAATTAACTTTTCGGTTAATTCAAATATTAAAAGGGAGATTTTATGGAAATGACAGATACACAGAACGAACAAAGTTTAATAAAAAAAGAAACATCGAACGGCAATGACAAAACAGCCAACGAATATATGGACGATTTTAAAGGACAGGCGCAGGAATATCAGCAAAAATTTCAGGACGCGGCGGTTAAAGCGAAAGATTACGCGAGTGAAAAATTCGCCGTCGCCAACGAGAAATTCAAGGAACTGCAAAATAAAGACCCGCAGGAATTAGTTGACAATGCAAAAGAATATGCGCGTCAAAAACCCGGACAAGCATTGCTTATTTCAGCAGCGGCAGGTTTGGTCATCGGTTTGATTTTACGCGGCAGAAAGTAAAGTCTAATTTTAAATAACAGAGAAAACCGCACGATTAACGCAAAAAATATCGTTACTTCGTGCGGTTTTTTCTGTGTTAAAATTCCAAATTCCGAATTAAATACTCCGTAAATTAAATTTCTTTAGTTTTTGTCGCGTAGCGATCTGATGAATTTAGCCGTGTAATTTATTGCACGGGACAATGATAAATTACACGGCTAAATTCAAATCTGTCGCTAACGCGACACAGAATTACAATTTGCAATTCAACAATAGTAAAGAAATTAAACTTACAGAGTATTAAATCTAAATCTCAAATCTCGAACCTTAAACCTTTTGGATTTGCCTTGCGTATTAACAAAATCTACAATTTAATAACTGCCAAACAATAAAAGTTTTGTAAATTTAAATATTAAATAAAGGAGTTAGCGATGAATTTCAAGAGAACAATTGCTTTTCTGTTCGTCTTTGTTTTGACTATGACATCAATGGTTTCCGCTCAAAAAAGCGAAAAATTACCGCCGATAAAATACAAGGAAATAACGCTCAAAAACGGGCTTCGCGTGATAATGCATGTTGATAAATCAACGCCGATTGTCGCGGTTAATCTTTGGTATCACGTCGGTTCAAAAAACGAAGTCGAAGGGAAAACCGGATTTGCACATTTATTTGAACATATGATGTTTCAAGGCTCGAAACATTATGACAAAGATTATTTCGGACCACTTCAGGAAGCCGGAGCGAACATTAACGGTTCGACCAATTCCGACCGCACGAATTATTACGAAGTCGTGCCGTCGAATTTTTTAGAACTCGCACTGTGGCTCGAATCCGACAGAATGGGTTATCTGCTCGACGCGATGACGATGGACAAATTAAATAATCAGCGCGATGTTGTGAAAAACGAGCGTCGTCAGCGTTATGATAATGTTCCTTACGGAACGGCGGGCGAGAAAATCGCCGAGCTGATGTATCCTGCGAATCATCCATATCACTGGACAACCATCGGTTCTTTGGAAGATTTATCCGCTGCTTCGATGGATGATGTGAAAGCGTTTTTCCGACAATATTATGTGCCGAACAACACTTCGCTGACGATTGCGGGCGATTTCGATCCGAAAGAAGCCGAAGCGTTGGTGAAAAAATATTTTGAACCGTTTGCCAAAGGCGCGGACATCAAACGCCCGACGCCGCCGCAGCCGACATTGGACAAAGAAATCCGTTATTCGATGGAAGATTCCGTCCAGCTTCCGGCACTTTATATGGTCTGGAACGGCGTGCCGCAATACACGCCGGACGAAGCCGCGCTTGATATGCTCGGACGCATTTTGTCCTCCGGCAGAGGTTCGCGTCTGCAAAGCAGTCTGGTTTACGACAAACAGCTTTCCCAAAACATCGGCGCGTTCAACGCGACACGGGAAATTGCCGGACAATTTCAAATTTCTTCGATTGCCAAACCCGGCAAAACAACCGATGAAATAGAAAAAGAAATCGTCGCGCAAATCGAAAAAATCAAAAATGAACCACCGACTGCCGAAGAAATGACACGCGCCCTAAACGGCATCGAATCGCAGTCAATTTTCGGTTTGCAAACCGTTCTCGGCAAAGCCAATCAACTGAATTCGTATGCGACTTTCTTAAATAAACCGGATTATTTTCAAGCCGATCTCGACCGTTACCGCAAAGTTACGCCCGCCGATGTTCAGCGTGTGGCGAAGCAGTATTTGACCGATAAAAAACTCGTGATGACGATTGTTCCGCGTTCAAAAGGCGCGAAATCGGTTGTGTCAAGCGACTCAAACCGTCCGACCTCAAAACCCGGTTCGGATAAGATGGAAGCGGAAATGAAATCGGACAAAATGGCGCAGAACGATCCGCTTTACAAACAACCCGCGCCGAAAGCCGATCCGAAATTTACTTTGCCGACTATCGAAAAAAGCAAATTATCAAATGGTCTGGAAGTTTGGCTGGTCAGACAGACGGAACTGCCGATTGTTTCGATGAATATGATTTTCAAAACAGGTTCGACCAACGATCCAAGCAATCTGAGCGGACTCAGCGACTTTACCGCCGGACTTCTCGACGAAGGCACGAAAAAACGCTCGGCTGAAGAAATCGCCAACGAAGTTCAATCCATCGGCGCACAGCTTTTCGCCAGCGGCAATGATGACGCTTCAACCGTCAGAATGGCGACGCTGACAAAGAATTTCGATAAAGCGCTGGATATTTATTCGGACGTAATTCTAAACGCCGAATTTCCCGAAAAGGAAGTTGACACTTACCGTAAGCGCGTTTTAGTCGGACTGCTTCAGCGGCGCGACAATCCGAACGCAATTGCTAATCTCGTTTACAACAAAATTCTTTACGGCGCAGAACATCCTTACGGTGTGACTCTGAGCGAAAAATCAGCGAAAGCAATTAACCGCAAAGAACTGATGAAATTCCGCGACACTTTTTATCGCCCGAATAATGCGGTTTTAATCGTCGTCGGCGATGCGGATTTGAAAACTTTAAAGCCGAAACTCGAAAGTTCTTTCAAGGATTGGAAAGCCGGAGAAGTTTCGCAAATGTCGCTGCCCGATGCGCCAACGCAGGAAAAAGCTCTGATTTATGTCGTTGATAAACCCGGCGCGGCACAATCGGTGATTAACATCGGTCAAATCGGCGTTTCACGCGACTCGCCTGATTACTTCCCGCTTCAGATAATGAATTCATTGCTCGGCGGACAATTCACATCGCGTATCAATATGAACCTGCGCGAAGACAAAGGCTACACTTATGGCGCACGTTCCGGCTTCGCATTCCGACGCGGCGCAGGACCGTTCACGGCAAGTGCGCCGGTGCAAACCGCCGTTACTGCTGAATCCGTCATTGAGTTTTTGAAAGAAATCAGAGGCGTGCGCGGTGAAATGCCGGTAACGCAAGCCGAACTCGATTACAATAAACAAAGTTTGATTCGCCGTTTTCCGTCAGGTTTTGAAACGGTTGACCAAATCGCTTCGCAACTCGGAAACGTCGTAACTTATGATTTGCCCGACACTTATTTCAACGATTACATCACGCGCATCAACGCCGTCAGTTTAGATGATATAAATCGTGTCGCCAATAAATACTTAACGCCTGATAAAATGGCGATTTTGATTGTCGGCGACAGAAAAGTGATTGAATCTAAACTGAAAGAGATCAAAGGTTTAGGCGATTCGATTGTTTATTTGGACGCGGAAGGAAATCAGCTTAAATAATGGGAAATCTTACTGAACGACAAGGTTTTTGATTATTGAAATTAATTGCCGCAAAAGGCACAAATATCTCAAAAAAAAGATATTTGTGCCTTTTGCGGCAATTACTTATAAACCTTGTTGCAACTGTGAAACACGCTTCTCAAAAAAATTAAGCCGCGAGTTTTAGTTTTACCTGTTCCGGTTCATCATCTGCTTCATTTTCTTTCGCAACCGCTTTCAACTGTTGTGAATCGCCGACTTTCACCAAAGGCGCACTTAATTTATTGACCAACCAACGCCGATAAACTTCCGCTTCTTCGAGTTTTCCCGTCCAACGGGCGCGGTCAAGCATAGTCAATGCCATTTCCAGCGTGTGATGTTGTCCGGCACGGTCTTGTTGATTGGCAAAATAGTGATAAGACTGCTCCAGATTCCGCACACTTTGACGCGCTGTAAAAACATTTTTGAAGCCTAATTTGCCTTGAAAATGTTTTGAATAAACATTCATCGGATGCGCCGTCGAAGTGTAAAGATCGAAATAGTTGTCAATCAAACCTTCCTTTTGCAAAACCGAACCGACATAACTCGGCTTTGCGCCGGAGATTGCCGCAATTGTTTCGATCTCTTTTGTGCCGGAATTAAACAACGACAAAATCATATCTTTTTTGGTTTGTATCGTTTCGAGTTCTTCCATTTCAAACAATGTTTCGTTCATAATTTTTACTTCTCCTAACGCTTTTTATTGTACCTTATTATAGATGTTTCATCAATGAAACAAGTTGCTTTTTTAATCATTTGAAAGATACAATTTTTGATAGCTAAATGTATTACTTGTAGCATTTACAAACTCCATAAAATTTTTTTGCTTGTAATTAAAAATCAGAAGTTATATTTTTGTAAAAGAACGAAAAAAGGGAAAATAAATATGGCGAAAAACAAGCAGGAAATTGACACAAAAAAAGCAAAGGAAACCATCACAAAAGGCAGACGCGCCAAATGGTTGGAAAGAAAAGGCGGGAAAAAAAGCGGTTTCAGATATGCCGAAGCTGATGGAAAATCGATTAAAGACGAAAAACATCTTGAACGAATAAAATCACTGGTTATTCCGCCGGCGTGGAAATATGTACGGATTTCGCCCGCGCCGGGCAGTAAAATACAAGCTGTCGGAATGGATACTTCCGGGCGCGTACAGTATCTTTACAACGAAAAATTCAGAAAAAAACAGGAACGGAAAAAGTTCGAGAAAATCGAAAAATTCGGCGAACATCTGCCGAAACTGCGAAAAATAACTAACGAACATCTCGAACTCGAAGGTTTTCCGCGCGAAAAAGTTCTGGCTTTGATGACGCGGCTGATAAATTCTTTATATATTCGGATGGGTTCACCGAAAAGCGTCAAAAGATATAAAACTTTTGGCATTACAACTCTGCAAAATCGTCATCTCGAAATAAAACGCGGCGGTAAAATCGTCTTTAATTTCGTCGGCAAGCATCACATCAAACATCGAAAAATTTTTGTTGATAAAGAACTTGCCGCTGTGATGCAGGATTTAAAATCAATCGGCGGTGCGCGAAAACTCTTTAATTATTTGGACGAAAACGGAAAGCCGCATCCGATTAAAGCCAGAGATATTAACGAATATTTGAAAAAAGTTACTGCACCGGAGTTTTCTGCAAAGGATTTTAGAACTTGGGGCGGAACTTTGCTTGCCGCACAGGAATTGGCGGAAATCGGAAAAGCCGATGAAGAAAAGATTTTGAAGAAAAACATCTGCAAAGCCATCAAGAATGTCGCCGAACAACTCGGCAACACGCCGACGGTTTGCCGCGCTTCTTATATTCATCCGAAAGTTATCGAATCTTACGAAGAAGGCGTTACGATTGAAGAATTTAAGCCGAAAAGAAAACGCAAAATTGCAAAAATCAAAGCTGAGTTTGAACCGGAAGAAACGGCTTTGATGAAATTATTTCGCTTTAATTCTTGATTATTTGACGACTCCGCGTTTAGAAGTTTCGATAAAATCCACTAATAAATCAACTTCGACGCAATCTGTAATTTCTTCCTTGATTTTTTCGACGGCTTGCTGCGTGTTGAGTTTTGAAGTCAGTAAAAGATGAAAAGCGTGATGCAGTTTGGAAATCGTGTCTTTTGAATATCCGCGCCGCTTCATTCCGACGCGATTCAAGCCGAAACATTTGGCGTGATTGCCCTGAATCGTCGCAAACGGCAGCGCGTCTTTAACGACGACGGAATAGCCGCCGACGAAGGATTCCAATCCGATGCGGCAAAATTGATGAACGCCGGAGTACGCGCCGATGTTGGCGCGGTCGGCAATTTCGACGTGACCTGCCAAGGTTGCCGCGTTTGCCATAATTACTTCGTTTCCGATATGGCAATCGTGCGCGACGTGCGCTTGCGCCATCAGCAGATTGTCGTCGCCAACGCGCGTCAAACCGCCGCCGCCGCTCGTGCCGCGATGAATTGTTACAAATTCGCGGATGTGATTTCGTTTGCCGATTTCCGTCGCCGTCGGTTCGCCCGCATATTTTAAATCCTGCGGTGCAAGTCCGATTGAAACAAACGGAAAAATTCGCGTTTCGTCGCCGATTGAAGTTTTGCCGTCAATGACGACGTGCGATTCGAGATGCACTCCGTCGCCCAAAACCACTTCGTCGCCGATTGTTGAATACGCGCCGATGTGGCAATTTGCGCCGATTTTAGCATTCAAACTGACGATTGCGCTTTCGTGAATGAAAGAAGTCATAAAGGAAGGCGATTAACTATTTTCGGAATTTTCAACACTAAGTTCAGCAGTTTTTTCATCTATTGAAATAGAATCAGCAGACTCTCTAACAATTGCTTTTTTTACTATTAACCAAATAAAAATCATAGCAATCGGATATGATAATAAAATCCCCAAAATCCCGCCGCCGACCACTGAACCAATAAAACCATAAATGCCATATTTACGATTTTTCGCTATGAATCCGGCAAGCAATGGAAAAGTGCCAAGAAAAAAGCCAATTACGATATTAATCAGTGCAATATAAAAAATTACTTCACTTTGCGATATTTTAATTTGATCCATATTACTTAATGCCTTTTGTTTTACGCTCTCCAATAATACACATAATCTCGGCTTCGGCGGTAATGTTTCCATCAACTCTCGCTTCACCGCGCATTTTCTGAACTTTGCTGCCGATTCTGATTGCCGTAACTTCCAAAACAAGCGTGTCGCCCGGCACGACCGGACGGCGGAATTTGGCTTTTTCGATGCCGCTGAAAAACGGAATTTTATTGCTTCTATCTTCAAATTCCCGAAGCGCGAGAATTGCGCCGACTTGCGCTAACGCTTCGATAATTAAAACTCCCGGCATGACGGGCGCGTCTGGAAAATGTCCCTGAAAAAAATATTCGTTGATCGTAACCTGCTTAATGCCGACGATTTTTTCACGCGGCACGAGCTCGATAATTTTATCAACCAGCAAAAACGGATAACGATGCGGCAGAATTTCCTGAATGGCAAGTGAATCGAGAATAGACATAAAATTCACATTATAAAAATGCAGAAGCCAGAAACCGGAAAAAAATTTACCGGTTTCTGACTACTACTTCTGAATTTTAACTTGACAGTTAGGGTTTTGCAGTCGAAGCAGTGGTTGCCGGACGTGCATTGTAAAAAGTGATGAATTCCTTTGTAATGTCGAATTTCTCATCAAATCCGATCAAAATTCCGGATTCTTCCAACTTAGCTCCGTCAAGAATTACCGCATATCCTTTTTGCTTGGTAAATTCCTGCATCGCCTTCATTATGTCCTGATAAACCGGACCGACGACGATTTGATAACGCTTTTGATATTGAACCTTCAAGTCTTCTTGTTTGCGTTTAAAATCAATGCCCATCTTTTCGAGATCGTCAGCCTTTTTCTGGAGATCGGCATCGGAAATCGGAACTTTGATTCCTTTGGAAGCATTATCCTGATAAGTTTGCAGTTCTTTTTGAAGAGACTGCGCTTTGGTAGCTAAATTATTTAACTCGGCTTGAGGCTGAGTAAACTCTTTCTCAAGACTACTTAATACGCCGATGTATTTGGTAATTCCGTCCTTGTTATCAAAGGCGAGAGTGTTGACTAAACCCACTTTGCCCGTTGCCGGTGCTTGGGCAAATGCCGATACCGCAAAAATGGCGGCAAGAAATAAACTAACGGCTGTTAAACGTAATGTTCTCATTTTAATTTTAATACTCCTTAAATTTTTATAAAAGGCTTTTTAGCTTTTTGGCTTGTGTCTTCTTAGAATCCGATTTTTTCAAAACTGTTGCTTGCGTTCTCGCAAATAATAAAAATAAGCAATAGTAAACAGTTATCAGTTATCAGTCAAGATTTACCGATTGGTATCTTCCAATTTATATTTTTCGGCTGATAAATGTTGAGTGCTAACTAATAGCCGTCTAAAAAGTTCTTCCGACTGTGAAACGGAAACCGCTTCTTTTGGCTAAACGAAAATTCGAGAAATTGCCCGGCAAATTCGGCACGTTCGGATTGAAATAATAAATCAAGCGGAACGGCACGTTGACGACCGGAACTTGGACGCGCAGTTCCGCGCCGAGACTCGAACGAAAATCGCCGATGCTGTCAAAAGCACTGTCATTGACGTTGATGACTTGGTTACGCTGCGCTTCGCCGCGCAGATTAACGGACTGCAAACCCTGCGGCAGACTGACCGGACAACCGAACCGATTGCCGCGGCAATAGTTTATTATAAATTCGGAATTGGTTAGAAATCGGTCGTTGAATAAAATCGGAGTTATAACGCCCTGCGGTCCGACGAACCCGGCATATTGCGGATTAGCGCGAAGGAAAAGCTGATTTAAAGCTCCAAAACCAATACCTAACAAGCCGGAACTTGCCAACTGATCATCAGTTAAAAAAGGCGTATCAACAGTTACCGGATCAGCTTTTCTCAAATTGAATGCCGAGCCAATGTCGGCAAAAGCGGCGAGTGAAACCGGACCGAAGATCGGAATGCGATATTCAAAATTCCCTAAGAGTTGTGTGTCGGCGGGAACTTGCATAAAAGTTGAAAAAAGTAATGCCGGATTTTCTCCGTCCGCACCGGTAAAATTTCCGAGTTGAGCTAACTGAGCAGTTACATCAGCGGGCAAACCGGAAACAGCAACCGGCGTTCCGGTGACATTGTTGGCAACAACCACATTCCGGCTGGTAACATAATATGATGTTGGTGCAAACGGAGTGATGGCACGATTATTATAACCGCGAATGTCATATTCGCTTCCCAAACGATAACGCTCCTGATACGGAACTCCGCCGATAAACGACAGCGAATTGGCATTTCTGATTTTATCGGTAATGGCAAAACTGCCGACCGTTCCGGCGAGCAGACGGAAACCGAAAACTTCCGCGTTTTTCGACCGCTTGCGTCTGACCGGAATAAATTGCATATAGGAAATCGTCGGCTGATAAGTTCTGACATCGCCGCCTAATCCGGCTAAACCGAACGAAGCCGAAAATTGCGTTCCGCTCAACGTATCAATACCGTTTTCCGAAGGTCGGCGCGAATCATAAACAAAAGTCGGCGTGATGCGGCTGGTAATATAATTCGGTGTCGTAAAAACCGAGGGAATAAACCGATTCGGGTCGCCCGAACGATTAGCTTCCGGTTCGGTAACGCTCGTCGCCGCAAATTGATAACTCAAACCGATGCGCGACAACCTTGAAAACGCTCTTTTCGGCAAAAATTCCGAAAGCGGCGCGGTGGCAAAAAGCGTTCCGCCGTAAGTCGTGCTGGTAAAAAGATTTTCTCTGTCGGTTGTAAAAGCCGCGTTTGGATTAAACAGAACGTCATTCAGCAAATCTTGATTTTGCGTCAGTGCCGTGCCTTCGCCCAAATATCTGTAACGGGTGGCAATCAGCGAAAAGCCGACTGAAATCGGACGGTCACGGAAATATGGATTTTGAAACGTAAATTGGAAACTTTGCTGAACATTTCCCAAACCGAATTGAAATGAAAGAATTTCGCCGCGTCCCAAAAGATTATTTGTCGAATATTCCAAACCGAAAAATGTTCCGCCGATGCCTGAAACTCCGCCGTTGAGCGAAATTTGCTGTCTGCCTTTTTCTCTGACTTTGACGATTAAATCAACGTCGCCCTGTTCATCGTCCGTGCGGATTTCAACGTCCTGATCTTTGTCAATCGGATCGAAATACTGCGTTTGGTTGAGCCGCAAAACGGAAATTTCGAGCGCGTTCTGGTTGTAAATATCGCCTTCGTTGATAAGAACCTCGCGGCGCAAAACGCGGTCGCGGGTAAATGTGTTGCCGGTAAACTCAAGGCGGCGCAGACGAAATTGCTTTCCTTCGTCAATCGTAATCGTAACGTCAACGATGCCTTCCTTCGGATTAGCCGGATTATCTTTGAAATCCGGTTCGAATTCGGCGTTATAAAGCACAAACCCTTGCGAACCGTAAGCCTTTTTCAAATCCTCGTTGACCCCGTTAATGAGTCGTTTTCCGTCGGCAATATCGCCTTTTTTCAAGCCGAGTCCGGCTAAAATCTGCTGTTCGGAAAAGATGGAGTTTCCTTCGACCTTTAATTCGCCGACGCGGAAAAGTTTTCCTTCCGTAATCGGAATAACGATTCTTAGAGTGTCATCTTTTGAAGTAACAATCGGCAGCGGAAAATTACTCAAAAGCGGAAGTCCGGTGCGTTTATAGCCGAGTCCGACAACTTGCGGTTCACCGATGCGGGCTTGGAAATAGCCTTTCGAGAACATATACGAACGCACGTTTTTGTTCAAATCGTATTCGAGTTTCCGCAAGTCGAGAATGTCCTGCCCTTGAAAGCGCGTAATAATTCCGGTTTGTTTGACAAGCTGTAATTGGTTGCGAAGTTCGCCGTCGGAGAAAACCTCGTTGCCTTCAAATTCAATATCAACAATGCGCGAACGATTTCCCTGTTCGACATCAAAAGTTACGGCAGTCGAAGTCGCCGAAACCGTATCGTCACGAAAGGTAACTTTGGCATTCGGATAACCTTTCGAGGCGAGCAGTTCGCGGATCACACGGACACCTTTTTGAGCATTAACCGGACTAAAAACCGATTCTTTTGAAATCCCGACGCGCTGTTCGCGGAAAGCCTTCAAAACATCGGATTCGGGAACGGCTTTCAAGCCTTCAAACTGAAGATCGCGGATAATCGGCAGTTCCTCAACTTCAAAAACAACATTCACGCCGCCGCGCACACCGGGTTCGGTAAAAACGCGGGTTTTAACCTTATCAAAAAAATTAAGTGATAAAAGTTCCTGCAAATCTCGTTCAAGCTGTGCTTGGTTATAAACATCACCCGGACGGGTTTTAATGTAATAAAGCAAATCTTCATCGCGCAGACGGCGGTTGCCTTGAATATCAACTTCTTCAACCAATACCTGCTGCGAAACAGTTTCAGATTTCGGACTATTCTTTGTTTTTTCATTATTTCCGGCAAGCGCAGACATCGCCGTAAATATAAAACATAATAAAACAAGCCCGAAGAGGCGAAAATTTTGCATAAACCGATTCCTTATAATTGCAATTTGTTTGGCTTTAAACAGCCTTATTTGAAAAAACTTGCCCGTAAAAATCAAATAAAAATAACATCTCGTAATAAAATTGGGCTTTTTCTTCCAAGTTAGGTAAATACGCGAACTTTGATTCAATCAATAAAGTCTTGGTTGCCTTTTCGCTCGAACCTGTTCAACAAACTTCCGAATTATACAGACAAAACGACAAAAAGGAAAAAGCCGCCGCCAAAACTTTCGGATTTTATTCTTAACCGTTAAGATATACAAGCAGGAATTTTAATAATTAAAGTTAAATATTATTTTTGGAGAAACAAATTTTATGGCAATCAGTCCCGAACTTTTAGAAATTCTCAGATGTCTGAAGTGTAAATCAAAGGTCGAATTAAAGCCTGACGAAAGCGGTTTGAAATGTGAAAACCCGGAATGCGCTCTGGTTTATCCGATCCGCGACGAAATTCCCGTAATGCTCATCGAAGAAGCAACGATGGAGAAATAAGTCTGGAAAGTCTAGGAAGTCTGGAAAGTCAAAGATAAAGATTTACTTTCCAGACTTTCAGGACCTTCCAGACTTCCTAAACTTTTCAGACTCGATGACTTTAATAGATTGGCAAAATGTGCAGCGTGTTTTGGTCGTGCGGCTTCGCTCAATCGGCGATACGGTTTTGGCAACGCCTTCGCTCATCGCGCTGCGAAGATTTCTGCCCGACGCGCGGATTGATATTTTACTCGAAGATTGGGTCGCGCCGATTTTAGACGATTTTGACGCAGTTGATAATGTTTTGACCGTTTCGCGCCAAAGCAAAAAATCACGGATCGAAACCGCTTTGCAAATTCGGCAGAACAAATACGATGTCGCTTTTAATCTGCACGGCGGAACGACGGCGACATTTTTCGTTCGCGCCAGCGGAGCGAAACATCGCGTCGGTTATGCCGAATATCAATACAACTTTTTATACAATCATCTGCTTTCTTCGGCATCGGATTTCTGGCAGCAAAAACACACACATTCCGCCGAACAGCAGCTCGCGCTTTTAGGTTTCGTCGGCGTTCCCGTTCGAGATAAACCAAAAAGCCGATTGATTGTAAGTCCAAAGTCCAAAATCCAAAATCCAAAGTCCAGATTCGCTTTAATTCATCCGACTGCGGCGTTTGATACGAAACAATGGGCGACGGAAAATTTCGCGCGTGTCGCTGAATTTTTGAATGAAAAAGGTTTGGCGACGATTGCGGTGGCGACACCGAAAGAACGCGAAGTTTTGGAAAATCTCAAACGACTTTCAAAAGTTCCGATTCTAACTTTCGACGATTTAACCTTGCCGGAAATAACGACTTTAGCATCACGCGCCGAAATCTTCATCGGCAACGATTCGGGAATCGCGCATATCGCGGCGGCTGTCGAAACGCCGGGAGTCATTATTTTCGGCTCGTCAAACATCAATCACTGGCGACCTTGGACAAATGCACGATACGAAATCGCTTATGAAAAACTGCCGTGTCAACCGTGCGCCGGTTATGTTTGCACAGAATTTGACGAACCGAAATGTATTTTAAGTGTTGAGGTTGAAAGTGTTTTGGAAAAAATTGTGAAGGTTTTAGATACAAAATGAACGAAAGATACAGCCGCCAAATTCTATTTAAGGAAATCGGCGCGGAAGGTCAGGAAAAACTATTAAATTCGAGAGTTTTGCTCGTCGGCGCGGGCGCGTTAGGTGCGTCGCACACGGAGATTTTGGCGCGTGCCGGGGTCGGTTTTCTGCGAATTGTTGACCGCGATTTTGTCGAATTGACTAATCTGCAAAGACAGACGCTTTACTCTGAAAACGATGCAAAAGAGAGATTGCCGAAAGCGGTTGCGGCGAAAAACAGAATTGTGGAAATCAATTCCGACATCGAAGTCGAAGCGATTATTGCCGACATCAATCATTCCAACATCGAAGATTTCATCAAAGATGTTGATATTGTTTTGGACGGGACGGACAATTTTCAGATTCGCTATCTGCTCAACGAAGCCTGCGTCAAACACGATAAAACGTGGATTTACGGCGCGGCGGTGTCGAGTTACGGGACGACGATGACAATTTTTCCGAATGAGTCGCCGTGTCTGCGCTGTATTTTTGAGGAAATGCCGCCCGCCGGAAGTGCGCCGACGTGCGAAACGGCAGGCGTGATAATGCCGATTCTCACGAGCATTTCGGCGATTCAAACGACCGAAGCGTTGAAAATTTTAACGGGAAATTTCAATAAACTTCACAAATCCTTGATTCAGATTGACGTTTGGCAAAATGATTGGCGCAAAATTAAATTGGGCAAGCCGAATCCTGATTGTAAAGTTTGCGGAGAAAAGATTTTTGAACTGCTCGACGCGGAAAATGCCGATTTCGCCGCCGTCCTCTGCGGGCGCGATGCCGTGCAGATTATGCCGTCGAACGCTTCAAACATTGATCTGCCAAATCTGGCGGAGAAATTAAAAAACGTCGGCGAAATAAAAATCAACGAATATCTAATGCGGCTAAAAGTTGAAAATTACGAATTAACCGTTTTCAAAGATGCCCGCGCCATCATTCGCGGAACTGACGACGCTTCGATTGCGCGTTCGATTTATGCGAAATATATTGGAGTATGAGATGATTTTCACAAGTGCTTTATAAAATCAAGGAGGTTAGTAGTAATGGAAACCAAACCAAGAGTCGTCATTATCGGCGGCGGTTTCGGCGGACTCGAAGCGGCAAAAGAATTGGCGAACAAACCCGTCAAAGTTACGATCATTGACAAAAAAAATCATCACACATTTCAACCTCTGCTTTATCAGGTGGCGACGGCAGTTTTGTCGGCGGGCGAAATCGCTTCGCCGATTCGACGGATTTTGCAGGGTTATAAAAATGTCGGAGTGGTTTTGGGTGAAGCGGTTGGGTTCAATTTGGAAAAACAAACCGTAAAATTACTTTTCAGCGAAGAAATTTTCTACGATTATTTAATTATTGCGGCAGGTGCGAGCCATTCTTATTTCGGACACGAAGAATGGGAAAAACTCGCTCCGGGTTTGAAAACCATCGAAGACGCGCTGGAAATCAGGCGGCGCGTCCTGCTCGCATTTGAAATCGCCGAACACGAAGCGGTTTTGACCGGAACGCACGAACCTTTGAACTTTGTCGTCATCGGCGGCGGACCGACCGGCGTTGAACTCGCCGGCGCGATTGCCGACATTGCGCGGCAATCATTGGCGAGTGACTTTAAAGTGATTGATACGACCAAAGCGAGCGTGATGCTTTTTGAAGGTTCGCCGCACGTTTTAGGGACTTATTCGGAAGAACTTTCGATTAAAGCCGAACAGCAGCTGCGCGATTTAGGCGTTGAAGTTCACACGAACAGTTTCGTAACAGACGTTGAACCGGGACGCATCAAAGTCGGCGAAAAATGGATTAATTCGAGCGTCGCGTTATGGGCGACGGGCGTTGCTGCGTCCCCGCTCGGAAAATCGCTCGGCGCGGAAACCGATAAAGCGGGTAGGGTTTTTATCAATAGAGACTTGACCGTTCCAAATCATAAAAATATTTTCGTCATTGGCGATATGGCTTCGCTCAAACAGGAAAACGGCGATCCCGTGCCGGGAGTCGCGCCCGCCGCAATTCAGATGGCGGAAAATGCGGCGGCGAATATCCTGCGCGACTTGAAAGGCAAACCGCGCGAAAATTTTTCATATTTCGACAAAGGAAGTATGGCGACCATCGGGCGCAACAAAGCGATTGCCGAAATCGGCAGTTGGAAATTTTCCGGTTATTTCGCGTGGCTGATGTGGCTGTTCGTACATATTATTTCGCTGATCGGTTTCCGCAGCCGACTGTGGGTTTTGAGCGAATGGTTTTGGGCTTATTTCACCAGATACCGAAGCGCATTGCTGATTACGGGCGATGCCGAACAATTAAGCAAAGTTATCAGCAATATGCGTCAACTGCCGGAATCAATGAAACAGTCGGTTATCGAAACTGAAAAACTTGCGGAAAAAACCGCGAAAAAATAACTCGAATTTTTGTGAAATTACAAAATGTCGAATGAAACGATTTTGGAAACTGAAAGATTACTGCTGCAAAACCGGATTGCCGAAGCCGCATTAATTTACGGTTTCAATAAATTAGGTTTTCGTGAAATAATTGCGCTGACCGATTTGGAAAACACGGTTTCTCAAAAGTTTCGGAAAAAATCGGCTTTGCAAAACTAGGCATCGAAATTTACAACGGCGAAGAAAATGTGGTTTATCTCATTACTGAGCAACAAGTTTTATGATATTGAGAATACTTGCCACAAAAAGCACAAAATTCTCAAAAAGATTTTTATTTTGTGGCGCGGAGCGGCTGTGTCTTTTGTGGCAATTTCTTATCAGTAACGGATTTATCCGGCAAAAAATATTCAATGAAAAAATTTATCAGTTTTATTTTTATAATGCTTCTGTGCGTGTTTGCGACAAAAGCAAGTGAACCGGCGATTTGGTCGGTCAACACCCGCGCCGAAGTTTTAAAGGGCGATGCAAAAGGCGTTTCGATCAATGAAAACGGCACAATTACGCTCGCGCCGAAACTCGCGCAGATTTATAACACCGAACAATCTTTCATTTGGTCGAGCGTGGTTGACGCGAGCGGAAATGTGTTTTTGGGAACAGGAAGCGACGGCAAAATTTACAAAGTTGACGCGAACGGCAAAAGTACGCTTTTTTATGACACAAATGAATTAAATGTGCAGGCTTTGGCAATCGGCAAAAATGGCGAACTCTTTGCCGGAACTTCGCCCGACGGCAAAGTTTATCGGATTTCGGCAAACGGAACGGCGGAACTTTTTTTTGAACCGAAGGAAAAATATATCTGGTCGCTGGCGGTTTTAAATGACGGAAGTTTGGCGGTCGGAACGGGCGAAAACGGCAAAATTTACAAAGTAAAATCGGCGAATGCAACGCCGGAAAGTTTGCTGCTTTTCGACACGAGCGAAACTCACATTATTTCGCTGGCGACTGATAAACAAGGAAATCTTTACGCCGGAACTGATTCTAACGGCTTGGTTTTACGCTTTTCGCCGGACGGAAAACCGTTTGCTTTGCTCGATTCAAATCTGCGGGAAATTCACGATATTGCCGTCGGCGCGGACGATTCGGTTTATGTTTTAGCCGTCAGCGACGCGGCTTCGGCTTCAAAAGCCGATACGCCGACGGTAACTGCCACGCCCGAAACTAATGAAGCAATCGCAACGCCGACACCTGAACCGACTCCAAAAAGTCTTTATGATTTATCAACCGCGAAGTCGGCGGTTTATCGAATTTTGCCCGATGGCGGAAATGATATTATCTGGAATTCTTCAACCGTCACGGCATTTTCAATCGCGGCGAATCCGAACGGAAACGGCGTATTTATCGGAACTTCCGACAAAGGCAGAGTTTATTCCGTCCAAAACGACGGGCGCGAAACTTTACTTTTGCAATCGGACGAAGGACAAATTTCAACTCTAAAATCGAGCGGCAATCAAATTTACGCAACATCGAGCAATCAAGGCAAACTCTACCGTTTCGGAACTGAAACACAAGCCGAAGGAAGTTATCAATCGTCGGTTTTAAACGCCAAAACAAGCGCAAGTTGGGGCAGAATCTGGTGGCGTTCAACCGGCAATGTCATTTTGCAAACGCGCAGCGGGAACACAAATAAACCTGATGAAACGTGGAGCGATTGGAGCGCGAATTATAGCGACCCAAAAGGAACACAAGTTATGAGTCCGAAAGCGAAATATCTGCAATGGCGGGCGATTTTGAAAAATTCTGCGGCGTTAAATGAAGTAAATGTTTCTTATTTGGCAAGAAATATCGCGCCGGAAGTTCTTTCGATTCAAATTTTGCCGACAAATGTCGGATTGCTGGCAAATCCGGCGGTGCAGATTGATCCAAACATCGAACTTTCCGGTCTAAATCCGGTTGATTTCGGTTTGCCGCCGACGTTTAACATTCCGCCGCGTAAGGTTTATCTGCGCGGTGCGCGTTCGCTGCAATGGACGGCGGAAGACCGCAACGGCGACAAATTGCAATATGATGTTTATTACCGCGAAGTCACTGAGGCGAATTTCAAACTTTTGCGCGAAAGTTTGGAAGATAACTTTTTCACGATTGACGGCGCGGCACTTGCCGACGGACGTTATATTTTTAAAATCATCGCCAAGGATTCGCTTTCAAATCCCATCGGTTTGAGTTTGTCGGGCGAAAGAATCAGCGAACCGATAGATATTGACAACACGCCGCCGACGGTTTCCGCCGTCGGAACGCCGCAAATCGTCGGCGACAAAGCGCGTGTTTCATTTGAAGCAACCGACGCGGCAAGTTATTTGAACCGCGCCGAATACAGCATCAACGGAAGCGTTTGGCAAGCCGTTTTTGCCGATGACGGCATTTCCGACAGTCCGAAAGAGCGTTATACTTTAGAAATTCCGCTGAAAAATGCCGGTGAATATACGATTGCCTTGCGCGTCTTTGACGCAAACGGCAACGTCGGCAGTGCGCGGATTGTGATAAGTCATACGGATTACATATATCAATTATGCAATAGCTGACTTCCAAGCCGACATCAAATATCCAAATGAGGTGATAGAACTCAGACTTGTTTTAGAAAAGCTGTTCAGCCCCAAACTCATCAGTTGACTTAATTCTTCCA
>JBBPXX010000117.1:0-18404 GCA_038200505.1 Pyrinomonadales bacterium
CGACTATTCGACATCTCGGCTTGAATCTACTCAAGCAAGAAAAGAGTTGCAAAAGGGGAATTGAAGGCAAACGCAAGAAAGCAGGCTGGAATGAAAGCTACCTACTTAAAGTTCTCAACTTTTAATGCGTTTGCCCTACTTGAACCCCGCTCATACGTCCGAAACACTTTGCGGTAGTTATCCGCAACGAGCAAATGCTCAAACAGATGCCCGGCTAATTTAGCAACTTTTTCTAATAGAATCAATTTGTATGAACAATGCCATCGCGCTTTTAGACTGCAATAACTTTTACGCTTCCTGTGAGCGCATTTTTGATGCGTCCGTCAAAGAAAAACCAATTGTTGTTTTGTCCAATAATGATGGATGTGTAATTGCCAGAAGCGATGAAGCCAAAAAAATCGGCGTTACGATGGGCGCACCGCTGTTCAAAGTCGAATCTCTACTTGATGAACACGATGCCGAAATCTTTTCGTCAAATTACGCACTTTACGGCGATATGAGCGGGCGCGTGATGAATCTGCTGGAGAATTTTACGCCGGAAGTCGAGATTTATTCGATAGACGAAGCATTCTTGAATCTCGAACCGCGCAAACATTCACTTGATAATCTGGCTCATTCAATCCGGGAAAAAATGTATAAATGGACGGGCATTCCGGTTTCCATCGGCATCGCCGAAACAAAGGTTTTAGCCAAAATCGCCAACAAACGCGCCCAAAAAGCCGAACTGAAAGAACGCGGCGTTTTGAATCTTTATCGTTCATCAAAAACCGAACCGATTTTGAAAGAAACGAATGTCGAAGACGTTTGGGGAATCGGTTATCGTTCCGCGCTGAAACTCAAGGCAAATGATATTTTGACTGCTTGGCAATTGCGGGAAATGGATAATCGTTTTGCCAGAAGGCTTTTAACCGTCGCCGGTGCAAGAATCGCCCTCGAATTGCGAGGCATAAAATGTCTGCCGTTCGAGCAAGTGCAGACAAAAAAACATTCGATCACCTGTTCGAGAAGTTTCGGGCAAACCGTCAATAATTATTTTCAAATCAAAGAAGCCGTTTTATATTTTCTGACAAGAGCGTGTGAAAAAATGCGAAAACATAACCTTGCCGCTAATGCGATAACGGTCTTTATTTCGACAGATCGTTTCCGACCGATGCCCGAACCTTATTCAAATTCGGCAACTTACAGTTCGGCGTATCCGACAGACAGCAATCAGGAAATACAGGAATGGACAATAAAGACGCTCGAAAGAATTTTCAAGCAAGGATTTGAATATCGCAAAGCGGGAATTATTTTAAGCGGACTCGTGCCGAACGAACATCTGACAAAGCGAATGTTCGATGATGAGAAATTCCAAAGACAGCATCAATTGATGAAAGCGATGGACGAACTAAACAAAAAGTTCGGCAAAGACACGGTTCGTTTCGGAAGCGTCAAAACGACGGGCAGTTGGAAAATGAAACAAACTCGCAAGAGTCAGAGTTATACGACAAATTGGAATGAAATTCTTGTTGTAAATTGATAGCACTTTTTGTGTGCCAAATGTGTGCCAAGTGTGCCAAAGTTAGCAAAACTTAACGAAAGTGTAATTAACTAAAATGTGAAAAATGCTGAATAAAACGAAGAAAAATAAACTTAGCTAAATTCAACAAAACAAACAAGTAAGTCATGAGGTCAGGGGTTCGTTCCCCCTCGATTCCACCAATCTATATTCTATAAATTTAAATAGAAAAAAAAGCGGACGCTGTGAGCGTCCGCTTTTTTGTATATGTTTCGCTTTTGATTAAAAAGTAAGCTGTCGTGTAGGACTTTCTCCGGCAGGCGGGGCAACATCTTTAATTTTCGCCAAGGCATCCTGATAAATTTTAATTTTGCCGTTTGCTTCCATTTCCTGCTTTCTGCTAGCCAGATAATCTTGATAAACCTGTCCGCGTTTTTCCGCCAGCTTTGATTGAATCAATTGGTCGCGCTGTTTGGAAAAATCGTCCATATTAGCTTCTTCGCGGCTGTTCACGCCGACGACAAACCAATCATCGCCAATCTTTATAGGCGTTTTGGTAACTTCGCCCGGCTTTAAAGCGTAAATTGCATCTTCCAACCCTTGAGAAGTTGTCGCGCTCGGACCTTCGCCGAGCGGTGAACCTAAAATAAAGGTTTTCGCGTCTTTGGCTGTCAAACCTTTAGCTTGCGCGGCGGCATTCAAACCGCTTGGCGAACTTGCGTCGGCGGCGATTTGGTTGGCAAGTCCGTCAATTTTTGATTTTGCCTGATTCATTTTGACGAGTTCCGTAATTTTTTCTTTGACTTCATCAAATTCGGCATCGCGCGGTTCTTTTTTATCAATCAGCATCGGAATTGCAAAACCGTTTTGAATCGGGGTTTTCTCGCCGACATCGCCTTGATTTTCAAGTGAAACGATCCCTTCTTCAAACTGCGGCGAATTGCCGATATTTTCTACATCGTCGCCGGGTTTGATATATCCGGTTTCGCGCACCATATCACCCGGACTCATATTGGCTTGCGCGGCAAACTCTTGGGCTACTTTCTGCACGTCTTTGACTTCTTTTAAGCGGTCGTCAATTTTTTGCGCGAGTTCGGCGGCAATCGTGTAAGCGCGGCGGTTTCTAAGACTTACTTGAATTTCCTTTTTCGCATCTTCAAAGGTTTTCGGCACATCTTCGCCGCGTCGCAAAATAAAGTAGCGGTCTTTATAACTGATCGGTTCGGTAACTGCTCCGACCGGCATTTGCAAAAGCCGTTGATACGGGTCAGTCGGATTATCCGGGTTTGCCTTTACTAAACCGGGAATTTTTCCGCTGTTGTAAGCACTCGACGGGTCTTCCGATTGACCTTTGGCGAGATTGGCAAATGCTTCTTCAGAAACTTTTCCGTCTTCTTTTTTCAATTGCGACAGTATTTCATTGGCTTTTGTTAAAACACGCGATTCGTCTTCGGGTTTCGGAACGCGCAAAACGATTTGCTGTCCCTGAACACCGGCGACTTTTTTGTCGTCGGGGATTTTATCGTATTCGGCTTTCAAATCTTCATCGGAAATCGGTATTTTTTCACCGATTTTCGAGGTGTTCAAAAATACATAGCGAATTTTCTTTTGCGGAACGCTGATAAAAAATGCTGACTTGTTCTGATCGTAATAACTTTTCAGTTCTTCGTCAGTCGGTTCGATAGCTTGCGCCAAATCCGCAGTGCTGATCGGAACATACGTTAAATCGAACTTGGTATTTTTGCGTTTGTAGTCGTTTAGAATTTCATCTTCCGAAACCGTTACGCCCGAAGTCAGAAATGCTTGAAGTTTTTGCCCGCTGATTTGATCGCGGACGTTTTGTTCAAATGCGGCGACGCTGCCGAATTGTTCGGTTACATTTTGTTCATAACGCTTTTGATCGAACGGTTGTCCGGCGGAATCTGCTTTATTTTGCTGGCGAATGTAATTGGCAACTTCCGCATCCGTCGCCTGCAACCCGAGCCGTCCGGCTTCATTGCGGATAATACGCTGTCTGATCAGATTATCGAGAAGAAACTTCGCCGGGGTAGCCTGTCCGAAACGACTCATACTCTCTTTTTGAGTTGCTAATTCGCCAACCGTTACATACGAGTTTCCGACTTCGGCAACCGTTGTCGTGTCGCGCACCAAATCAGCATCGTTACCGCTCGGTGTCGGCGCATAAAACAAGATTAGACTTGCGACCATTACTATGGAAAAAACCAAAAGAACGGCATTGCGCGTTCTCTCCATTCGCTTAAAAAACTTTAACATCTATATTTTCCTACTTATTTTGAAGATTTGTTCTACTTTACTACGAGATTGTCGGATCGGACAAACCGTGATTTTATCAGATTCTATGCCAATGTCCAATAGTCAAGGCTTAAAGCGCAATTTTTTTCACGACTCACGCCTTATGCTGTCGGATTTTTTTTGCTAAACTTCCGCATTATGAAAGAAAGACGCGAGAAATTCCAAAATTCTTCGGGCATCGAACTGCCGACGGAATTTAATCCGAACAATACTACTATTGATTACGAAAACGACATCGGCGTTGCCGGAGAATTTCCCTACACGCGCGGCGTTCGAGAAAATATGTATCGCGGCAGATTTTGGACAATGCGCCAATATGCCGGATTTGCAACCGCCGAGGAATCCAACGAGCGTTATAAATATCTGCTCGCGCACGGCACAACCGGATTGAGTGTTGCGTTTGATTTGCCAACGCAGATCGGTTTGGATTCGGATGATTCGCTGGCGGCGGGCGAAGTCGGCAAAGTCGGCGTGGCGATTGATTCACTCGAAGATATGCTGACACTTTTTGACGGCATTCCGCTCGACAAAGTTTCGACTTCGATGACGATAAACGCTACTGCTTCGACGCTTTTGTGTCTTTATTTAACCGTCGCCAAAAAGCAAAATGTCGCCTTCGACAAAGTGCAGGGAACAATTCAAAATGACATTTTAAAGGAATATATCGCACGCGGAACTTATATTTTTCCGCCCAAGCCTTCGATGCGCCTGATTACCGATACTTTCGCGTTCTGCGCCGACAACGTGCCGAACTGGAACACGATTTCGATTTCCGGCTATCACATCCGCGAAGCCGGTTCGACAGCGGTTCAGGAAGTCGCATTCACTTTGGCGGACGGCATCGCGTATGTTGACGCA
Source organism: Pyrinomonadales bacterium (assembly GCA_038200505.1). Taxonomy (GTDB): domain Bacteria; phylum Acidobacteriota; class Blastocatellia; order Pyrinomonadales; family Pyrinomonadaceae. The sequence goes on from JBBPXX010000117.1 coordinate 4,670, forward strand.
GCAATTTCCGTCGGGTTGAAAGTTGACGATTTCGCGCCGCGTCTGTCGTTCTTTTTTAATTCACACAACAATTTAATCGAAGAAATCGCCAAATTCCGCGCCGCACGTCGGCTTTGGGCGCGAATTATGAAAGACAGATTCGGTGCGAAAAGTGCGAAATCAACAATGCTCCGATTTCACACACAAACTGCCGGTTCGACTCTGACCGCGCAGCAGCCGGAAGTAAATGTCGTGCGAACGACGATTCAGGCACTCGCCGCAGTTTTGGGCGGAACGCAGTCTTTGCATACCAACGGAATGGACGAAGCATTGAGTTTGCCGACAGAACAAGCGGCACGAATTGCCTTGCGAACGCAGCAAGTTATCGCTTATGAATCCGGCGTTGCCGACACGGTTGATCCGTTTGCGGGAAGTTATGCGATTGAAGCATTGACCAATGAAATCGAAGAAAAAGCCGTCGAATACATCGAAAAAATTGATCAAATGGGTGGAATGTTAAAAGCGATTGAAAACGGCTATCCGCAGCGCGAAATTCAGGAAGCGGCTTATCAATATCAACGCGCCATTGAAGAAAAAACGGAAATCGTCGTCGGTGTCAACAAATTTCAGATTGATGAAGACGAAACAATTCCGATTATGACGATTGACGAAAAGATCGAACGCGGACAAGTCGAACGATTAAAAGCTCTGCGCGAAAGACGCGACGGCGAAAAAGCGGAAGATTCATTAAATAAGCTAAAAAATGCGGCGCGAACGGACGAAAATCTATTGCCGAAAATTTTAGATTGCGTCGAAAATTATGTTACCGTCGGCGAAATCTCCAATAAATTGAGAAAAATTTGGGGCGAATACCGCGAAGCCGTAACCATCTGAGAATATGACTAAAACAAGAATCCAATGGCATCATTTGACCTCGACACTTTGGTTTGTCCCGACTGTTATGGTTCTCGGCGGAATTTTGCTGGCGTTTATTTTTATTGAGATTGATATTTTAGCCGGTAATGATTTCGGCATTTTTGGTGCGGTTTTTCGTGTTCAGCCGTCCGGTGCGCGTGAGATGCTCGGAGTGATTGCGGGGACGGCGATTACGGTTGCCGGAACGGTTTTTTCGATTACGATTGTCGCTTTGACGCTCGCTTCGACACAATTTTCACCGCGTATCTTGCGAAATTTTATGAGCGACACCGGCAACCAAGCCGTTTTGGGTGCGCTCGTCGGGGTTTTCGCTTACTGCATTATCGTTTTGCGAACGATCCGCGACGGAGGAGAAAATGCGGCTGACAATTTTGTGCCTGCGGTTTCGGTTGTTTTCGGGATTTTGCTCGGCTTTGTCGGCATCGGCTGTCTGATTTATTACATTCATCACGTCGCCATTTCGATTCAGGCGACAAATATTATTTCGGTTATCGCCGAAGAAACAATTGCAGAAATTCGTGAGACTTTTCCCGTTCGAGACGATTCGCCGCTGATTGATGCGGAAACCGAAAAAAGTCTGGCAAACACCGATTTTTCGGAAGTTTGCAGTACGCGCATCGGCTATATTCAAAATGCCGATACCGCAGAACTGGGGCGTTTGGCGGAAAAGTACGATTTGGTCTTGAAAATGCAGAGGCGCGTCGGACAGTTTGCCATAAAAGATTTGCCGATTTTGCGGATTTTCCCGAAAAGCAAAAATTTTGTTCTTGATCAGACGCTCATCAAAAAACTTCGCAACGCCTACGATATCAGCAATTATCGCACCGTCGAAGGTGATGTCGCTTTCGGTTTGCGGCAAATTGCGGACATCGCGCTAAAGGCTCTTTCACCCGCCATCAACGATTCGACGACTGCCGTAATCTGCGTGGATTATCTGACGGCGATTCTTTCCTGTCTGGCAAAACGCCCGTCCTGTCCGACAAATGTTTTTAAGAACGGAAAAATGCGTCTGATTATCGAACAGCAGCGTTACGAAGACTTTTTCGATCTGGCATTTAACCAAATCCGTCAAAACGCCGGCGGCAATGTCGCCGTTATCCTGCGCCAACTTAATTCGATAAATATCCTGAGCAAAATCAACCTCAAACTCGATTGTGAAAATGAACGCCGCGAACGCCATGAACTGATGGAAACACAGGCACGGCTTTTGTTTGAAATGGCGCGGCGGACTATTGAAGCCGACGCGGATTTACAAACGGTTGAACGCTACTATCGCCGAATCGAGAAATCTTTGACTGAAAGAGAAAATAAAATTTGAAGTCGGTTTTCGGCAGTTGATTTATAAAAAAAGCGGTGATATTGTTTCATCTATGAAACAAATTGTATTAAAAGGAGAAAAGTTATGGCGGAAGCAGCAGTAGAACTTGAAGAATATGAAGATGCGGCAGGAAACTTCGCGGAGAGTACCAGCAAATTTGAATTACGTTCGATACGCGAAATCGTAGCGGATTTGTCAAAACCTGTGGCAAAACGTCATCTTCGCACACGCAGACAAGGCGGCAAAGACATAAAATATATCGCGTGGCACGACGCGATAAAATATCTCGATCATTATGCCGGCGGTTGGAATTATGAAATTCGCTCAATTGATTCAATCGGCGGAAAACTGATTTTGATCGTTCGGCTTTCGATTCCGTGTCTGGAAGGCGTTGTTTTTCGTGAAGCAACCGGACAAGAAGACGAAGAACTCGACAGCTACGGGAATTCTTCGAGCAATTCCGAAAGTATGGCTCTGCGCCGCGCCGCTTCAAAATTCGGGTTGGGTTTATATCTCTACGACCAGAATAAATAATTTCCGCAGACTGAAAGTGATATTTTCGCCGCTGTGATGCTTATATTTACCGCATTGCAGCGGATTTTTTAATTTATTTTTGTATAGATTTGTATAGAATCGAAATCACTAAACACAATCTTTATAGAATTGGCAGAGGAAACTTGACAACAACACACTCAACTATTATAATCTCTTTTGGCTAAGATAAGATTAAAGATTTCTTTATTTAAGAGATTAAAGCGGAATAATTCACAAATTGGAGATTTTAAAAGATGAGTAAAATTATAGGAATAGATTTAGGAACGACAAACTCGGTCGTTGCCGTTATGGAAGGCGGCGAACCGGTCGTTATTACAAATTCGGAAGGCGGACGCACGACACCTTCGGTGGTTGCGTTCACCAAAGACGGAAACCGCCTTGTCGGGCAAGTTGCCAAACGGCAATCGGTTACAAATCCCGAAAATACGCTTTATTCGATCAAGCGGTTTATGGGTCGCAAATATGATGAAGTTACGGGCGAAATTAAACAAGTGCCGTATAAAGTTGAAAAGGCTTCAAACGGCGACGTTCGTATCAATGCCGACGGAAAACAATATAGTCCACCGGAAATCGCGGCGATGGTTTTGCAGAAATTAAAGCAATCCGCCGAAGATTATCTCGGAACAAGCGTCAGTCAAGCGGTTATTACCGTTCCGGCGTATTTTAACGACGCACAGCGTCAGGCGACGAAAGACGCGGGCAAAATCGCGGGTTTGGAAGTTCTCCGAATCGTCAATGAACCGACGGCTGCTGCGCTCGCTTACGGATTAGATAAAAAGAAAGAAGAAACGATTGCCGTTTTTGACTTCGGCGGCGGAACATTCGATATTTCCGTTTTAGAAGTCGGCGAAGGCGTTGTTGAAGTAAAATCAACCAACGGCGACACGCATCTGGGCGGCGACGACGTTGACGAAGTTTTGATTGAATGGATTATTGACGAATTCAAAAAAGATCAGGGCATTGATTTGACCAATGACAAAATGGCTTTGCAGCGTCTGAAAGAAGCGGGCGAAAAAGCGAAAATCGAGTTATCATCGGCGATGGAAACCGAAATCAACTTGCCGTTTATTACTGCTGACGCTTCAGGACCGAAACATCTCGTGATGAAACTGACGCGCTCGAAATTTGAACAATTGGTTCAGCCGATTCTTGATCGTTTGATGCCGCCGGTTAAAAAGGCAATTGAAGATGCCGGATTACAACCGAAAGATATTGACGAAGTTGTTCTCGTCGGCGGTTCGACGCGCATTCCGAAGGTTCAGGAAATGGTTAAGGAATTTTTTGGCAAAGATTCCAACAAATCGGTCAATCCCGATGAAGTCGTCGGTTTAGGCGCGGCGGTACAAGCAGGAGTTTTGGGCGGCGAAAAAACGGACATTCTGCTTTTGGACGTAACGCCTTTAAGTCTTGGAATCGAAACTTTGGGCGGCGTGATGACGCAGATGATTCAGCGCAACACAACGATTCCGACGCGCAAATCGGAAATTTTCTCGACTGCTTCGGACAACCAAACGTCGGTCGAAGTTCACGTTATGCAGGGCGAACGCCCGATGGCTTCGGACAACAAAACGCTCGGCAAGTTTCACTTAGTCGGCATTCCGCCGGCACCGCGCGGCATTCCGCAGGTTGAAGTTACGTTTGATATTGACGCGAACGGCATCGTCAACGTATCGGCGAAAGATGTCGGCACGGGACGCGAGCAAAAGATTACGATTACTTCGTCATCGGGTCTTTCAAAAGATGAAATTGACAAAATGATGAAGGAAGCCGAATCGCACGCCGGCGAAGATGAGAAGAAAAAAGCCGAAATCGAAGCGCGAAATCGTCTGGACGGTTTGGTTTATAATGTTGAAAAAACCTTCAACGAAAATAAGGACAAACTCGATTCGGCAGCAACGGGCGACATCGAAAACGCTCTTTCCGAATCAAAAACCGCTTTGGCGGGAAGCGATGCGGATGCGATGAACAGCGCGTTTGAAACACTGCAAACCGCTTCGCACAAAATCGCGGAAGTCTTGTACAGTCAAGCCGAAACGCCGACGGGCGACGCGGGCGAAACGGCTGAACAGGCATCTTCGGCACGCGCAGGTTCCGAATCAACAACTTCGAGCGGCGATGATGATGTCATTGATGCCGAATATGTTGATGTTGAAGAAGAACAGAAGTAATCAAACAAATGATAAGCGGCGGTGATTTATTCTGCCGCTTATCATTATTTAATCAAAACTATGAGCATTTTGGTAGAACTTGATGAAAAAATAGTTTCGGAAATTGATGTCATTGCGGAAAGTTCGCAAAAAAAACGAAGCGATTGTGCCAACGAGCTTTTACGAAAGGCTTTACGACGACAGGAAATTGAGGATAAAGAACGGCGGGCTGTCGAAGCATACCGGCGTTATCCGATTCAACCTGATGAGTTCGAGGTCGAAGAAGAACAGCTTATCGAAGCGTGGAAAGATTTATGATACGCGGCGATGTTTGCTGGCACACTTTTAAGTTTCCCGATAAACGTCGTCCGGTTTTGATTTTGACACGCGATGTTTTGATTCCAGAATTGAACGTCGTTACAATTGCGCCGATTACAACCACAATTCGGGACAAATCAACTCAAATTTTATTAGATGAATCAGATGGTATGCCTGAAGTTTGCGCTGTTAATTTAACGAACATTCAAACCATTCCTAAAGAAAAAGTAAGCGGATACATTACACATCTTTCCGACGAAAGAATGCAGGAAGTCTTTGAAGCGGTAAAATTTTCATTCGGGTTTGATAAATAGATTTTGTCCTTAGTCCTTAGTCCTTAGTCCTTTGCAATTTTTTCAATAAATTAACAAAGGACTAAGGACTAAGGACTAAGGACTAAGGACAAATGGCAAAAAAAGATTATTACAAAACACTCGGTGTAAAGAAGGACGCGAAACCGGACGAAATTAAAAAAGCGTATCGCAAATTGGCGCGTAAATTTCACCCGGACGTAAATCCGAATGACAAAAACGCCGAGGAAAAATTTAAGGAAATTCAGGAAGCTAACGATGTGCTTTCCGACGAGAAAAAACGCAAGGTCTTCGACCGTTTCGGATATTACGCAGACAATCTGGATGTAAATTCGTCATATGCGACGGGCGCGACGAGTAGCTCAGGCGGCGCGGGCGGTTTCGATTTTTCGGGTTTTGACTTCGAACCGGGCGGCAGCGGCAGTTCTTCATCGAGTTTTCGTGATATTTTTTCCGATCTTTTTAGCGGCGGCGGCAGTGCAAAACGCGAACCTGAACCGCCGAGGGTGATGCCGAAAAAGGGTAAAGACATTGAAATGCCTTTGGCGTTGAGTTTTGAAGAAGCCGTTACGGGTTTGACGACAAATATTACGGTTAATCGTTCCGAACAGTGTTCGCGTTGTCAGGGCGCGGGCGACACGGGCGGTCCGGTGGTGGTTTGCTCGACCTGCAAAGGCACAGGACAAGTTCAACGAAGCGGCGGGCGTTTGCAATTTTCGCAAACCTGTCCCGACTGTGAAGGCACGGGTCGCCGTCGTCAACCGTGCAGTTTGTGTAATGGCAAAGGTGTTACGCCGAAAACCGAACAGGTAAAAATTCGCATTCCGGCGGGCGTTGACACAGGTTCGCGTGTGCGAATTCCGAAAAAGGGACAAGGCGGACGATTGGGCGCACCGCCCGGAGATTTATTTATTCTGACGAATGTCGGTAAACATAAATTTTTCACGCGCAAAGGCGACAATATTTATGTAACCGTGCCGATCACCGTGCCGGAAGCCGCGCTCGGCGCAAAAATCGAAGTGCCGACGGTTGAAGGCAAAGCACAGTTAAAAATTCCGGCGGGAACTGAATCAGGACAAAAATTTCGCCTTCGTGAACGCGGTTTTCCAAGTTTGAGAAATCCGAATCTGCGCGGCGACCAATTTATCGAAGTGAAAATTTCTTTGCCGCGAGTAATCAGTGAAGAAACAAAAGAGATTTTGAAAAACTTTGAAAAAGCGAACTCGGAAAATCCGCGCCGCGCAATGGGATTGGAGTAAGTCTGGAAAGTTCTGGAAGTCTGGGAAGTCAAAAGTTAAAAATTTTTCTTCCCAGACTTCCCAGACTTCTCAAACTTCCTAGACTTATGAAAAAAAAGATAAAAACATATACAATCAGCGCGGTTGCGGAACTTTTTGAGATTCATCCGCAAACTCTGCGGCTTTATGAGCGTGAAGGATTGCTGAAACCTTCGCGTTCTGAGGGAAATACGCGCTTGTATGAAGACTCGGACATCGAGCGTTTGGAAATTATTTTATCTTTAACACGGGATTTGGGCGTAAATCTCGCCGGTGTCGAAATTATCCTCAATATGCGCGAAAAAATGGATCAGATGCAGAAGGAATTTGAACGCTTTTTTGAATATCTGCAATCTCACGCCGACGAGTTTTCAAGCAAAAGCGAATTATTTTCCGATACCGGAGCATTAATCCCGATTTCTCGTTTAACCCTTAGAAAATCAGTCCATACATACATTAAAGAAGAATAATTAACCTCATTTATTTTCATTCCTGAATTTTTTTCTTTACAATTTCTCATTTTTAGTTGAGAATACCTCGTCTTAAAAATCACAAACCAGTACTCAGGAGAAAAAAATGAAAAACTCTTACGGAAGCCTTGTGCTTTCTGTCATCTCTTTCCTAATCCTATTCGGTTCTTTTTCCACAACAAATTTTGCTCAAGACCTTGATGAAATAACAATGAGCGGTAAAATCGTTGATTCGAACAACGCGCCCATTGTCGGTGCGGCGGTAACGGCGATGCAGACTGAAACCGGCATCGAACGCACGGTTATTGCCAATGACGAAGGACGTTATAAAATCATTGAACTTCCGCCGGGAACTTATAAAGTGAAGGCTTCCGCTTCCGGTTTCGGCACGAAGGAAAAAATCAACCTCGAAACAATTTCCGGTCAAAGCGTCCAACTCGATTTTTCGCTTGCTCCGGCGGACGTTGCTGCCGAACAAATCGTTACGATTGAAGAAGATGCGACTTCGGTGGACGTTACGCGGATGATCGTCGGCGGAACGGTTACGCAGAGAGAAATCGAAGAATTGCCGAATAATTCACGGAATCCGTTCGATCTTGTTTTAACGCTTGGCGGAACTACCGAAGAAGCGTTGTCAACACGCGATTTGGCGGACGACCGCAACGTAACAAATTCAACCGCGCCTGCCGAACAGGGAAATTTTTCGCTTTCCGGCGGAGTTTCCTATTCAAATAATATTACGATTGATGGTTTGGATAACAATGATGACCGCTCGGCAAACGTCCGTTTTCAGCCGTCAATCGAATCTATCGAAGAAGTGCAGGTCGTTACAAATCAGTTTTCCGCCGAATACGGACGCGCTTCCGGCGGACGCATAAATTTGCGGACAAAAAGCGGTTCAAATCGTCTGCGCGGACGAATATTTATGTTTTTCCGCGACGATAATCTCAACGCGAATACCTATTATAACAACAGCCGCGGATTTCCGCGTTTGCCGCTGACGGAATATAATCCGGGATTTACACTCAGCGGACCGATTGTATTACCGAAAATTTATAACGGACATAACCGCACATTTTTCTCCGTCGCGTATGAGTATGATAATTTTCAGGACACGACTTTTATTGATACTTTTGTGCCGTTAGTTTCAAATCCGCGTTTTGCACTTCCGGCTGGAAATACGGCTTGTCCGGTTGTATCGTGCAGTGATCTTGCGGCATATAATATTCTTTATTCGACTCCTAACATTGACCACACTTTTACAGCGAAATTAGATCATCGGCTGACTTCAAGCAACAATTTTACCGTCGGCTACCAATTAGGACGCAGAAAAAACCGCCGCACGAGATCGGCGACTTCTACTCGATTAGACGACGCTCTGCAAGCGAAAAACACCGACACCGACGCGATAAATTTTACGGACAATCACGTTTTTAACGCAAAAGCCGTCAATCAATTTCGTTTTCAATATTCGATTTTCGAGCCGAGTTTTCAAACTGACAATCCCGATGCGCCGGTTGTATTAATCGGTTACACAAATCCCGTAACAGGCGGCAGTCAAACGCTGACCGCCGGTAATTCAACCGCTTCCGGTGGCAATAGCGAAACATTTCCGCAAAACCGCCGCGAAACGCGCTATCAATTTCAAGAAACTCTGACTTACCTTTTTGGAAATCACACTTTCAAAGGCGGAGCGGACATCCAAAATATTCACTCGAAAGCGAAGGAATTGACCGATGCGACCGGAACATTCAATTTCACAAATATTGGAACATTTCAGCAGAATTCGCTCTCAAGATTCCGTCTGAATTTTGGAACGGGTTCGGATATTAAAAACACATATACGGGATTTTTTATCAACGACGAATTCAAGGCGCGTCCGAATCTGACTTTCAATTTTGGTCTGAGATATGAACGCGAAACGAGCGTTGACGATAACAATAATTTCGGTCCGCGCATTGGTGTTGCGTGGAATCCTTTCAAAAAAGGCAAAACCGTCATTCGTTTCGGCACGGGAATTTTTTACAACCGCACTTTGCTTCGCACGATTGCCGATTTTATCCAAAACGTCAACGGAATTATGCCGTTCGATACAAATTCAATCGGCACAAGTGCCAGCGACCCGCGCCGCACGGCGATTCTCGCCGCTATCTCCGGGCAGTTTCCAAATTCGTTCGCTTCCCAAACAAATCTGCAAACGCTTGTCGGAAATGCCTGCGCGACGGCTGCAACGACATTTACCTGCAACGGCAATACCGGATTTATTATCAATCAAGGCAGCACGGGAAATCCTCTGCGTTCAGTTGATACGTCGTTGAAGATTCCCGAAAGCTATCAATTTAACGTCGGTTTTGAACGTCAGCTTTCAAAAGGCATCGTTTTTGAAGCGAATTATACTTGGAATAAAACCGTTCGATTATGGCGCGACCGCAACATCAACGCACCTATTTTGCCGAACGGTTTTGCGGATTTTACGGATTATCTGATAAAAAATCCGTTCCAACTTTCGCCGACCAGAAGATATACATTTTATCTCGGTTCGGCAAACGACGGAATCGGACTCGCCACCGCGCCGAACGGCACGACAACTTGCGGCGTAATGACAACAAATTGTTTCGTGAACTTAAACACGACCAGCACATCATCAACATCTCCGCTCGTATCGGTTGCGGGAAGTAACAATAACGCCACCGGCGGACCGATTGGAATTGCTCTGGCGGCAGTTGCAAATCTCAGACCGAATCAAAATTTTGAAGAACTGTCGCGCATCGGCTCGCTCGGCAAAGCGTTTTATCAAGGTTTGATTCTCGAAATGCGTTCCCGTCTGCGAAAATTCGGACACGGCTTCGGCGGAAGTTTTCGCGCCGCTTATACGTTGTCTTCAACAAAAGATGACGGTTTGAATAATACGGCAAACGCTGAAATCAACGCTGATTTTGACCGCGAATTCACTCGAACTCTGCAAGACCGCCGGCATCGAATCGCATTTTCGGGAACTTTCGATACGCCGTATTGGTTTGGCAAACTGCGCTTTTCGCCGTTATTCCGTGCCGGAAGCTCCGCGCCGTTTAATCTCGGCAACGGCGGCAGAGATAGAAATCTCGATGATCTCAGCAACGACCGCCTGAATTTCAGCGGAAATCTCGACGACATTGTTTGGCGTGCGCCGGGTTCGCCGTTTCCCGCAGCATTAGCGGCACAGTTTTCGCTCGCGCCGATTGGCGCAAAAAGTGGAAATCTGCCGCGCAACAGCGGCACTGGACCTGCATTTTTTACATTCGATATGAACTTAACCCGTGAATTTCGTTTGTCTGAGAGAATGAAACTTCGTCCGACTATCGAGTTCGACAATATTCTGAACGCGGCGGTTTTCAATTACGGTGCGGCGTTTATTGACTTTAACGCGCTCGGTTCAAATGCGACGGCAGCGGCAACTCAAGATTTTCGGGATCGTTTTCTCGTGCCGACGCGAACCTATCGCCAACGGCAAATCAGGCTCGGAATGAGATTCGATTTCTAAAACTTTTACCAAGTCAATTGAAAAGCGGGATTACTTTTTAAGCAATCCCGCTTTTTTAGGTAAAATAAATGATGACTAATTCTTAACAGATGTGATAATTTTAATGTGTTGAACAATTCTGTTCACTAAAGGAATTATGATTGAAACAGCCGAAAAAACAAAGCCCGCAATCCCGTTCACCGAAGTTTCCATCGAATCAATACTGCTCGATGCCGATCTTTTTATAAAATATCGTTCACCGGAAAAAGCCTTCAGTTTGCTTCGTGAATCAATGGAACGCAGTCCGCGTTCGATTTCCCTGCGCGAAAAGATGCGTGAAATCTGCATTTCGCAAAAAAATTTAACCGAAGCCGCCGCGCAATGTCTAACTTTAGTCAGTCTGTATATCGGGCGCGAAGATTTTGATTTGGCGTATGACCGGCTTCAAGAAGCAAAGTTGCTCGATCCGCGCATTTCGGTTGCGCCCGGACTCGAAGCGATTCGCCGCGCACGTCGTCCCGACTTTGCCGTCAACCGCGATAAATCGCCGCAAAAAGTCCGCACCGACGTAACATTCGCCGGAAATCTCGCCTTCGTCGGCATTTTCGATGCCGTTCAAGTCATTGAAAACTCAAGAATGACGGGTTTATTAGTGATAAAATCCGATTTACTTCTCGGCAATGTGTCATTCAACGAGGGCAAAATTGTTGATGCCGAAGCCAACGAACATAATGGCGTAAGAGCCTTCCGCGACATCATTGAAATCAACAGCGGCACATTTGAATTTTCAACTTCCGACCACGAATTTCCGGTTATTATAAGTGTTTCCAGCAACACGAATTTCCTGCTCGACGTTTTGACCGCGCTCGATAACGAACGCGCTGAAAAACAAGGCTTGCGGAATTTGAGCGATGAAGAACTTTAAAGCCTGTAGTTAGAAATTTATTCAATTTCGGTTTCGCTCTGTTGAGCAATACCGCGCATTTTCATTACCAAATCGTCATCGAGAATATCATCGCCGTCAAGCAACTCTTCGATTTCTTCGACATCTCTTCCAAGCGCGAGAGCTAATTCATCGGTATTACCGGAAAATTTCTTTTGATGTAACTCGGACAACATTTCCCGCGCCTGTTCCTGATTTGTTCCCCTCGCATCTACTATATTTTCGTTATTCATTTTAATTTCCCTCTTTTGTAAAAGTTTTTAATAATTTAACATTTATTTTGCAAAGATGTTACCGCTCGATTTAACTTTTGCGGCTGCAAAGTTTTAAATAATCGTCCGGCGTATCAATATCGAAATTTCCCTTTTCAAACGGCACTGCGACGGTTTCGTTTTGAAATTGTTGAATAATCTCCTTTGCACCGCCGGAATTGTCTAATTCTAAAAGGCGCGGAAAAAACTGCTTATCGAACAGCGCGGGAACGCCGAGCGTTTCGGCGTATCGGGAAGCGACAATCAGATTTTCCGTGTTTTTAAAATCTTCCATAAGCCGGTTGATAAGTTCGGCGGAAACAAAAGGCTGATCGCAAACCATTATGAGAATGCCGTTTATCTGATTGTTTATTTCTAAAATCTTTTCCAATCCGGTTTTAAGCGAACTGCTCATTCCTTTTTTCCAATCAGCATTTTCGGCAAGCTGCACGTCAAAATCTTTTATTTCATTTTTCAAAACGTCAATTTGCGCTCCGAGAACAACGACAATCGGACGGCATTCGGATTCGAGTGCCGTTTGAATTGAACGCTGTAACAGTGTTTTGCCTTCAAATTCCAGCGACTGTTTAGATTTGCCCATTCGCACGGACGCGCCGGCGGCGAGAATTATTAGCCCGATTTCAGATTTTTTTTCCATTTTCAACTTATCTCTTTATGCTTGAATAAAGATAACTTTTTGGCTTTGAAATTTAAAATCGCGGAAAATTGTTAATGACAAATCGTTTTCAGAGTGTTAATTTTTAGTTATCGGGTTTTCAATAACAATTTGTGGAAATAAATTCAAGGCAATAAATTTTGCGGCGGATCAAGGGGAAAATTTAAATGATAAACGAAACCGAAACAGAAGAAACGGAACTAAATGATGACGAGAAAAAGCTGCTCGAAGAACTTCTAAATGATGAGTTGAACGGACTTTCCGAACACGGCGACGCGCGGCGTAAGTTTTTGAAACAAGTGTCGGCGGCGAGCGCCGCGATTCTGGCGACGCAGCTTTTGTCCGAGCAAAAGGCTTTTGCTCTTGCCGAAGGCGAATCTTTTTTAAACGCTCCCGTTGATATTGAAAACGGCGTAAAAGTAGTTTTCAAAGTCAACGGCGCGGAAAAATCTTTGAATGTTGATTCGCGGATGACTTTGCTTGATGCACTGCGCGAACGAATGATGCTGACCGGCACGAAAAAAGGCTGCGATCACGGGCAATGCGGCGCGTGTACGGTAATTGTTGACGGGCGCAGAGTTTTGTCGTGTCTAACCTTGGCGGCGACGTGCGAAGACAAAAACGTAACGACGATTGAAGGTTTGGCAAAAGGCGACGAACTTCATCCCGTTCAGGCGGCATTCATCAAACACGACGGTTTTCAATGCGGTTACTGCACGCCCGGACAAATTTGTTCGGCGGTTGCGCTGATGAATGAAGCGAAAAACGGCGAAGTCAGTTATGTAACGGCGGACGTTCGGCAAAAAACTCGTTCGATTCAACTTTCCGATGACGAAATTCGTGAACGAATGAGTGGTAATTTGTGTCGCTGCGGCGCGTATCCGAATATTGTTGACGCGATCAAGGAAGTTCACACGGGCAAAGATGTCGCGCAAAAATGGCAGTTTGCCGGAGAAAATGACGTGGCGATTTTTGAAAATGCCGAAAAGGAGGGCGCGTAAAAAATGAGACCTTTTAAATATACAAAAGCGAACGACGCGGCAAACGCCGTGCAG
>JBBPXX010000118.1:0-11868 GCA_038200505.1 Pyrinomonadales bacterium
AACTAAAAAATAACGGAAGATACGCAAAAAGTTTTTTCAGAATCGGACTCGATGCGCTGCAGAACATTCTGTTCAACATCAAATTACCCGATAAACTCAAGACGTTCAATAACTTAATTGATTTACTGTCGTGTGCTTAGAATCGCTCTACTTTCCAAAACTTCTTTACCATTAGAAATAATATGATTAACAAAACTGAAAGGGAGAAATTATATACAGGTTTTGGTTTATTTCAACTGGCGTTTCGCGCGTATATAATTTCATTTTTGAGAGAAAGAGCCGGCGATGAATGGATCGGCGATTTCGAGAAAACTCTGGGGAAAGACCAGCGGCGGAATTGGGATAAAGATTTGCGAAGAGGTCTCAAACCCGAAGAGCTAATTGACTTTCATCATTTCAAATCCTTCGCGGAAGAGTACAAAGATTTATTAAAAAGGGATTTTCCCGGTAAAAACCAAAGCCTCCCGACCTGGTTGCTTGAGATAACCGAAGTTCGACATAAAATCGCGCATCACAATGGCATCGAAGCAGACGAAGCGGCAAAAATCTGGATTCATTTACGTACGATTGCGAAGTTTCTCGGAAAGAATGAACTTGAGCAAGAGATTCTAGATTTAGAAAAAAGCAAAAATGAAATGCCTCTTCAAGTTCCGATTATGGAAAAAGCCGAGGTTGAGTCGCCGCAAATTCAACCGGAAGTGGGAAAAACTAAAATAGAAACATATTTGCCGAAACAAAGAATTGATTCGGTAAACTCCTCTCCCGTAGAAACACTCGATATAGTCAATTGCGCCAATGCTGATTTCAGACGAACCGTTTTTGCTCATAGTGTTTATCTTTGTCCTGCAAAAGGCGGCGCATACAATCATAAACCTTGTAAGTATCTTGGAATTTATTGGGAAAAGCGGGTTGGCGCAGTCAGCGAAATAGAAGCGGTTATTGACGTTCATTCAGAAGAAGAAACGAAAATCTATTACATAAACGGAAATCAAAACATCGAAGATTATATTGCCAGAGCAAAAGAAAAAGCTTTTGAGATAAGACCGAACAATTTACCAATCAGAGTTTTCTTACTGGAAAAACTTTATTCAACCGATTTTATCAAAGATTCACCCGGCGGAATGTTCGGAAGCAAGATTTACCGGAATGTGGAAGAACTAGAACCTGCCAACGCCGAGGATTTAGCTAAAAAACTTCACGGTAAAAACTACTCGGAATTCGGTTTATAAACCAAAATATAATTTAATAATCTAACGACCTACTCTGTTTACTCTCGAATAAAGGTTGCCATTTATGCTCTCGTTAAAAGCTTTAATTTTTCCTGTTCGCTTTTGATTTCCGCCGCAATTTCCGCTTCGGTCGGCAGGTAGAGTTTGTAGTTTGAAGCGAAGATTTGTTTTTCGTTTTCGGGCAGAGTGTAGCGGACGACCGCATCGTTTTTGTCGGCGCACAAAAGAATGCCGATCGTCGGGTTTTCCCATTCTTCAAGAAGCTCGCGCGTGTAAAAGTTGGTGTAAAGCTGCATCTGCCCGATGTCCTGATGCGTGAGCTTGCCGATTTTCAAATCAATCAGGACGAAGCATCGCAACAGGCGATTGTAGAAAACGAGATCAATATAAAAATGGTCGCCGTCAATCGTGATGCGTTTCTGGCGGGCGACGAACGAAAAGCCTTTGCCGAACTCCAGAAGAAATTCCTGCAAATGGTCGAGCAAAGCCTGTTCGATGTCGGATTCTGAAAGGTGCGGCGCGTCTTTCAAATTCAAAAATTCCAGCACGAACGGGTCTTTGATAAAATCCTGCGCGACGTATTTATCTTCGGACGCTCTGCCCGTTTCGAGCATTTTGCGCTTTTCGATTGACGCGCCGGTGCGTTCAAAGAAATGCGAATTTATCTGCCGTTCCAGCTCGCGCGTTGACCAGTTTCCGGCGACCGCTTCGGTTTCGTAAAACTCCCGCGCCGCACCGGATTCGATCTTCAAAAGCAGACGGTAATGCGTCCAGCTCAATTCTGCACGCAGTGCGTGCAAATTCTGAAACTTCAAATAAAACTCGCGCATCCACGCCAGATTTCTGTGCCCGAACCCCTTTAAACCTTCGGCTTTCAAGCGTGCTGACAATGATTGAATAATCTGCTCACCGTAACCGGCGCGAGTCGAGCCCTGCTGTTCGTCTTCGACAATCGCCTGCCCGATTTGCCAATAGGCGCGAACCATTTCCGTATTGACGCTTCGCGCGACATTTGACCGTGCCGAATCTAAAATCTCGCGCACTCGCTCGAACAGCCGCGAAGATTCGGCTAAGTTCGTTTGCTCGCTTTTCGCTAATTTATCGTTCACATCAATCGCGTCCCGAATCTAGTTTTACCGTTCGAGTTTTTATCTGCCGCATATGTTAAAGAAACTGATTTTTTTTAACATGACCTTTCGCATATGGATAAATTTTCGGATTTTCTACTCATATTTCCCGCTAATGGGTAGATTTTTCGATTTTCTACTCATTTCAGTCTCCATCTGAGTAGATTTTCGGGTTTTCTACTCATAACGAATCAGTTGATTGATTCGATAAGCGGCGCATCGTCGGCATCGGTCGTTTCGTGATGCGCGCCCAAAAATAAATCAAACAACGGCTCATTGAGGTAAAAATTACTCGTCCCGATTTTGAGCAGGTTGAGATAGCCTTTGTCAGCCAATTGTTTGAGGTATTGCGACGCGGTTTTGCGCGAAACGCCGAGTTCGTTCTGCATAAACTCGATTTTGGTGTAAGGATGTCGGAACAAATTATTGAGCAAATCCTGACTGTAAATTCTGGGCAAATCCGTTCTCAGCCGCCGTTTGTAATCAGTCATCATATTTCGCATCTGCTCAATCAGCCAGATGGTTTGGACGGCGGTTTCTTCGATGCCCTGCAGCACGAAAAGAATCCAGCTTTCCCAATCGCCGTCGTCTCTGACGGCTTGCAGCAGGCGGTAATATTCGGCTTTGTTTTGAATAACGAAACGGCTCAGATAAAGCACGGGCAAATCGAGCAGTTCTTTTGTCACCAGATACAAAATGTTGATAATGCGTCCCGTGCGCCCGTTGCCGTCGTAAAACGGGTGAATGCTTTCAAATTGATGGTGAATAATCGCAATTTTAACGAGCGGGTCAATGTCGCTCAAAGAATCATCGTTGATAAAATCGCTCAAATTTTGCATCAGCCGGTTGATTGTGTCGTAATCCTGCGGCGGCGTGTAAACTGTTTCGCCCGTTTGCTGGTTTTTGAGTTCCGTCCCCGGAACCCGGCGATAACCGGCTTTGTTCTGTTCGAGAATTTCCTGTATGCCCAAAATGTGATTATCCGTCAAAATTCTGCTGCGCCGGACAAGTTCAAAACCTCTGCGGAGCGCGTTGGCATAATTCTGAACTTCCTTTGCGGCGGGACTCGTCAGACTTTTGATAAACAATTCGGCTTTAAAAAGCTCGTCGTGCGTCGTGATGATATTTTCAATCGCCGAACTGTCTTTCGCTTCCTGCAAGGTCAGCGTGTTAATCAAAATCTGCTCGTTCGGAATCGTCCGCGCAACGCCTTTGAGTTCCGCCAGCCGACGATGCGCCGGAGCAAGCCGTTTCAGCACCGTTTTCGTTTCAACGTCCTGTTTGAGCGGCAAAGTCGGAATTTTATATCTGTTATTCATCGGGGAAAATTTAAAACTTTAGTATTATAACTTAAATCGCAAAGCAGCAGGTTTGCTTGCGGCAAATTACGCGCGGCAAGTTTTATAATTAAACCGAACGAAAGAGAACGAAATTGAAACCGAACCGTTCGGCTTTGCCGATGTATTGCACTCTCCGAGTTCCGTTTTTAACCGTCGGGTAAATTTCACGCGATTTTAATTCATCCGGCAGATGCTTCACGCCTTCTGGAAAGATTCGTCGTAATTCACTTTTGAAAACACGCTTTTGAGCGTCCGCGTCCAAAACAATCAAATATAATTCCTCCGTCGTTCCCGACAATTTCCAAGCCTTTTCGACATCTTCGATAATTTGCGCCCGCGCTATTGAGCGCGTCATTTCAACGATTGGTTGAGGTTCGACCAGAACAATTAACTTTTTCCGCAAAATTTCGCGCACCGTTTCGGCGTTTTGAATCTCAGTTTTATAAAAATCAAGTTTCTCCCAGACGGGCATCATTCGTTCGGTCGAAAGTTCGCCGCTTTGGTAGGAGATTTCGAGAACGGCGACGAGCGAGCTTTGAGCGTCGAAAAGCGTTTGCGATTGGTTTTTTTTGCGCCCGGCATTTTCTGCTTCGACGAGTAAGTTTGAAATTTCAGTTCGGATTCGGGAAACGGTTTCGGACCGGCGAAGCTCGATTTGCGAGATTGATAATTTTCGCTGCTGGCGTTCGCCACCGCCAAATATGTTTCTCAGGATTTGAACCGAAAGCGTCAAAGGATCAATCGCAGAAACGTCAATGTATTGTGTCCAGCCTTTGCGTTTTGCGAGTTTTATCGTTTGGTCGAGGACTTTGATTTCTTCGGAATTGGCGACGGCTTGCGCGGTTAGTTTTTGAACGCAAACTTCTGATGAATCGAAGCACGGTAAATTGTCATTTTGCGCTTTCAGATTTGCCGTCATCGTCAACGTCAACAGTAATGACCACATTAATTTCGGCATTGGTTTGTCCCTCCCAATTGATTTTTTTGACGGTTCCGGCGAACGGCGCGCGAACCGCCGACAACGCGACGATTTGTATATTTAGGTTTGTGATGTTCGCTTCGATCTGCGTGATTTGGGCTTCGAGCGTGATGTGCTGTTCTCGAACGGTGATCCTGGATTTGTTTATATCGAGTGCGTCTTTTTGTTCGGCGTAAAAACGATTGGCTTTCGCAGTTTCTAGTTTGGCGCGTTCTAAAGCAAGATTACTTTCGGCGGCGAGAAGTTCGCTTTTCAGTAAATCCAATCGAGCGGTTTCGTGCTGTTTTACCTTAGTTAAATCAACGGGAAACGGCAGTTTTTCGATTTGCGCGATGCGATTCTCTTGCAAGTTGATTGAGCGTTTCGCAGTTTCAACAGTAACGGCAGCGCGGTTAATCGCCGCTTCGTATTCGGCGAAAGAAGCGTTGGGCAGAATTGGCTTTTCTAAATTTTCATCTTTTAACCACATCAGTTTTTTCATTCTTTCGAGTGCGAGTTCGGCTTGGTGTTTCTGCGCTTCAAGAGCGTTTCTTTCGCTCGCGCGGTCGGCGATCACGACGCCGGTTTTTATTTTTTGTCCGACTTTTACGCGCAGATCGGTCGGGCGCGAAATCGTCACGCGGATTTTGATTTCGGTCGGGAGCGTGTCGCCGGAAACGGTTTTTTCGCCGCCGATGGTCAGCGGTTTCCCGGTCTGCGCGATTTCCGCCGGATTGGTCGGCGCGGCGGTTTTGCAGGCGGTCGAGATCGTAAGTGTAATAATTAAAAGCCATAGTTTCATTGTGTTATCGTCTTGACGATTAGATTTCCGGTTGCCGTAAATCGAGCGAGCGGACGCAAATCTTCCAAACGAGCGTTTTGCAGTCGGACGGTTTTTGAATCCAAGTTCGCTGTGACATTTATAGGATTAAACTGCATTTGAGAATTCGGAACGTTTACTTCTTCGTTGGGCAAAATGAGTTCACCGGAAACTTGAATTTCGCGCCCGCTGAAATAATCTAAAAATTTGCTGATCGGCTGTTCATTAAGTCGAACTTCCTGAGTTGAAACGTAAATCGCTGCGCCAATTTCGCCTTTTGCCGAATCGCTTCTGACGTGGCAATGCAGGCAGTTTGAATCGCCAACTAACAACAAAGAATTTTCTTTGCGGATGAGAAAAGTGTTGTTTGATAAAAGCGATACGACTTCATATTTACCGCTGATTTGTCCTGTCGAAGTTTGACCGGACAGATTCACATATATTCGGTTTTTATTGCTGTGCGCGAGATACAATTCGGCAACACCGGTCGGCTGCGCGAGCAGTGATGTGAAAATCTGCATCACGCCGCCAGAGGAATGAAGCTGAAACGAAATTACAAACAAGGCTAGGAAAATCACCGAGAAAAACCATTCGTTTTTACTGCCGGTTGAAAGCCGCAGCGCGGGATTGGCGGGAATGACGAGCCGCGCCATTGACATCGGATAGAATGCCGAAACGCCCGCCTTTGTAAAAACGTTGAGAAACCAACCGCAAAAGAAACCGATCAGCGCGGCGAAATAAAATTCCGTTCCTTCAAACGCCAGCGGAATCGCGCCGATTGCTAAGATCGCCGTCATAAAAAACGAATGAGTAAAAGTTCGGTGCGGAAAATGCCGTTCTATCAATCTGGAAAGCGGAAAGAAAATCTTTCCGACCACCGATTTCGACGAATCAATATCGGGCAGCAGAGACATCGCGCCTGCGAGCAACAAGACAAACGGGTCAATCGTGCCGAGCGTCAAGCTCGCCGCCGCGATGCTGAACAGAAAATGATTTTTTGCCGTCACTTTTTACTCTCCCAATTTCTTTGAGCCTTTCGGCAAGCTGAACATAAACAGACGAATCAAACTGCCGACGACCGCCAGCATTCCGCCGAAAATGTAAAGATTCGTGTCGCCAATTCCTCGACCGATGAAGCGGATGGCGGTTAAGCAAATCAAAGCGGCAATTAAAAACGGCGTGCCGTTAATCCACTCGGTATGGTCAAGCGCGTTTGGTTTCAAACCGATTTGATATTCCCGAACAACGCGCCGCGCGAGCATCGGATTTCCGCCGCAGCGTTCCTGCAAAGTCGCGACATCGGCAGGCGTCAATTCAATCTGTAATTCCTCAGCAGTTTCGGAAATAATCTTGCGAATGAATTCATAATCGAGCGGCTTCAATTCCATGCGCGGAAGTTTAAGAAAAATATCTCGCGCCAGAGCCGGTTTTGCGCCGAGCAGGAAAAGCTGACCATTTTCGTGCAGTTCTTCGAGCCATGAGCGAACCGCGATTGAAAGACGATTCGCTTCGTCAATGACGATGACAAAATTCCCGTATTTCAAAACTTCCACGACTTCCTTTTGCAGGCGCGGCGAAGTCGGCAGCTTGTCGTCTTCCGAATAAAGCGCGAGTTGAAAAGACAGGGAAACTAAAATTTGTTTGATCGAACCGGGCGCGACTTTCAAAAGCATCAAGCCCTTGCGTTCGAGTTCTTCACAGGCGAATTTCAGAAGCGCGGAAATGCCGATGCCCGCCTTGCCGACGATGAGAATCGAATGCCCGCCGAGCAGCGTTTCGACGATTAAATTTTTTTCTTTTTCTCTATAACAAGAATTTGTTTTAAAATTCATCGCTTTTCGACTCTCGATAAATCACTTTTTCGCATTTCAAACAACGCCATAATTTTCCCGCCGCCTGACGGAAATCGTGATCGAATCCGCAGTTTTCCGGCATTCAAAACAAGCCGGCTTGGGGTGCCTTTTGTCTGGCGATTTCCTGCAAAGAAATCAAAACCGCTTCCATCGACAAGATTTGAAAATCTGCTTTTTGTTTCGGTAGCGAACCCGATTCAACCCATCGCGGATAAACTTTATTTCGCATTGCTAACTCGCGTTTTACTTCCGTGATTTGCTCGTCAATCGTCACTTGCTGAACGAAGTGTTTCTCGATCATCGTTTTTCTCCTCGATTTGAATAATTTGAATAGTTGAAGCCGCGCCGCAGAAGTCGCATTTGAAAATTGACGTTTCATCAATCCACGGGAAATCCGTTTCCATTTCGCATCTTTCGCCGCAGCTTCGGCAGTCGTAAATAACTGAGATTTTTGCCTGTATTTTCATTGCATTTTCTCTCTAAGTTTCAATCGCGAACATCCGAACGCCGATGATGTGACCATCGAACAGACCGACTACGTAAACATCCCGCCGCACGTCGCCCGCTTTGAAAACATGAATTTGCGTCAGATTCGCTTCGAGATAATTTCTGAGCCTCGTCCAGCGATAATCCTGATTTTCCAAACGCTGCCAGAAATACTCAGGCGGAAAATCTTCGACCGTTTCATACAGAACTTTCGGATTCGCAAATTTGAAAGTCTGCGCGTTCAAAACCGAGACGTTTCTGCCGATAACAAAAGCGTTCACGTCCCAATCTTCTTCGGATATGTAAACAAGATTTTCGGCACGTTCCTGAAGTCCTGACAGTAAATTGCCGAGCGGAAACTGACGCGATTTGTAAAACTCCTGAGCCGACGCGCTCGATGCGGTTAGCGTGAAAATAACCAAAATTAACAACAAAATTTTCTTACTCATTTTCTTTTTCTCCTTCGGGCTGTTTGCCCGTGCTGTGTCCTTTTTCGTTTTTGCAGTTCGGGCAAGGGCGCGCGCCTCTGCCGCTCACTACTTCCATTTTTGAACCGAAACAAATTGCGCACGGTTCTTCGGTAAACTTTCTCGGTTCGCCGTAGATTTCTCTCATCGCGTTTTCGCGCTTTTCCGGGTAAAGCGTCGCTAAAATAAAAGCGTCAGAATCGCCGGTTTTGTATAAATGGCTTGCCAGACCTTTCGCGTTTTTGACCGGCTCGCCTTCGCGCGCGCAGATTCGGACATACTTCAAACATTCGTCGAGCGAAAATTGCGAGCGATTTCCGTTGGTTTTGCCTGAATTTTCAAAATTCACACGCACAGCCGTTTCTTCGTTTTCTGCTGATAGCGCGGCGCGTGTCTGTTCTGTGTGTGTTTTGTTCTCTTCTGTTCTGTTGTGTTCTGGGCTAGCCGCATTTTCAGTCGCTTCGATTGTTGCGCTAGCAGACTCGTCTTTTGTTTTCTGTGATTTACAGGCGTTTGTTGCTCGTTTTGCGCTTGAACTCTCATCGGTTTTAGCTCCTTTTTCCGTGGCGACGACTTCCAGAAAGCCGCTTTCGATCAACGTTTCAATCTCGATTTCTTCGGTCGCACCGATTTTCGCCGCCAGCCAACGAGCATCATCGGGAAATCTGTTATTCAGCCGCGATGCCAGCAGGCTTAATCCGACGACGTGAAATTTCGCCGCGTCCGGCAGCTGCTGAAATTCGTAATCTTCGAGAATCGCGCAGTGCAGCTTGATCCAGATCGGATTGCGGTCTTTGTAATGCTGGAGCGCGTCGAAATTTTTCACCCGCAAATATCGTTTCCGGCTCATCTTTTTTCTCTAGGAAACCAGCCGCATCCGGCGAGTTTGTTTCGCCTGCGCCGCTTCGATCCATTCGGTTTTTAAATCCAAAATTTCTTCCAAAATGAAAGAGATCCTCTGGCGTTTGCCGTTTCCGCGCCGAACTTGCGTCAAGCTTTCAGTTCCGGCTAAACCTTTCCGCAAAGTTGATTCGTCCAAATCCAGAACCGTCGCCGCGCAGCACGGCGGAATTAATGTCTGCGATCTTTTCTTTAACAAACTCATGATTTTTTCTCCTCTTTTTTGTTGCCGCTTCCGTTACAGTTTTTCCCGCAACTCTTCTCCAACAGGAACACGATCTGCGAATGACGCGAGCGTTTTTCCGCTTTCGCCCGCGCCTGAATCTTTTCGTTTAAGGTTTCGGGGATCGTCAGTAAAATGTCTATCGTTTGGCTTTTTTCCATATTTTTACCTTCTATATAAACTTTATATGAAATCTATATAGACGAATGAAAAATGTCAAGAGTAGAATTTCAAATGTTTTTGATAAACATATCGAAACAATATAAAAAACATATTGTTTTTACGGGCGGGTTGTGATACAAAGATAATTGAAAAATATGGCTAAAGAGGAAAAAGACGAAAAGGTAAAATTGATTCCGTTTACGAGGGAATTAGAAGAAGCGATTGAAGCGGACGCGAAACGCTGTCGCCGCTCATTCGTGCGGCAGGTCGAAGCGGTTTTAACAACCTATTACGGAATTGACAACGTTGAGGTTGATCGCCAGCGACTCGAAATCCTCGGCGAACTCGCCACGCACTCGAAAGAAAAAATTCCTGTCATCAAAGCCTCGGTCGAGCCGGATAAAAAGAAAAGGAGAGCTTGAAAATTTATGCTGACACTCACTAATTTTAAGGAACTTCGCCCGCATTCAGAAAGTTATTGCCTGATGGCAACGGTCGCCGTGCCTGCCGGCGACCCGCTCGAAATTGAAAGCGAACTCGAGCCGGTGGATTTAAACGCTTATCTGACCGGCGGCACGAACGGCGTTCATTTTGTCGAGGTCGAAGGCGATTCGATGGAAGCGGAAATTTTTCACGGCGATGTTCTGATCGTCAATCGCAATTTTCAGCCGCAATCCGGCGATAAAGTCGTCGCCCGCGTCGGCGCGGCTTACACGGTAAAAATTTATTCTCCGTGCAAAAACGGTTTGCGCCTCGTCGCGTCAAACGAAAAATACGCGCCGCGTTTTGTCAGCAAAAAAGAAGACTGCGAAATTTTCGGTGTGGTGACGCACGTCATTCATCGGCTCAAAAAAATTTGACTCTTTTGTGTCAAGTGTAAGAATTTGTTTTATTTATGGCAGTCAAAAAATTCTACAGCAATAAAGCAAAACCCGGCTGGCGTTGGGATGACAAGACGAAAAAGTTTTCGAGCTGGGGCTACGACATCCGTTTTGAAGACGGCAGCCGCAGGCGTGAAAACGGTTTCGCTTCAAAGCAGCTTGCCGAAAGCGCCGTCGCCCGGATTCGCATCAACGAAAAGGAAGGGAAATACGATTTAACGCGTCGAGAATTTCCGCTCGTGTCGGAGGTGCTGGAAAAACGCGTTCCAAGAATTGAAAGTAAAAAAGAAAGAATCCGTGCCGTCACGATTCTCAACCGCTGGCTCGCAATGCTGCCGGCAAATCTGAAAATCAACGAACTCGCGCAATCACACATCCGCCTTTACATCAACGCCCGCATCACCGAAGTTAAAGCCGTTTCGGTCAACCGCGAAATCACCGTCATCGGTTCAGCCCTGCATTCGGCTTATATTGATTTTCCCGAACTCGAAACCTGGACTTGCCCACGCATCCCGCGCCCGAAAGTCGAACGCTCGCGCCGCGAAAGATTAATAACGCAGGAGGAAATAATGAAAGTTCTGACCGAATTATTTGCGCCGCGTAAAAAGGACGAAACCGAAAGAGATTTCAACCGCCGCCGCATTGTCGGACAGGTTTTTCAAATGGCACTCCTGACCGGCGCGCGAGTCGGCGAAATAACCGCTCTGCGCTGGGAACAAATTGATTTCAGAGCGAAAATCTTACAAATAATCGGACGCAAAAACCGCTTCAAAGTTGCCAAAACTGTCCGCTATTTAGAACTGACGCCGACCATGGAAGAAATCTTAAGCGAACGAAAAAAGATCAATGCCTTCGGCGATTACGTTTTCTGCCGCACGGGAAACAGCGTTTCAAATTACCATCAAATTCTGCGTAAAGCGGCAGAAGCAGTCGGCGTCGCCTACGGAGCAAAAATGCGCGGCGGCTTCATCACGCACGACGCCCGACACACCGCCGTCACCCGAATGCTCCAGGGCGGAGTTGACCTCTCAACCGTCGGCGCCATCACCGGACACAGCGACAGCCAGCTTATCCTGCATTACTCGCACGCCACGCGCGAAAGCCGCAAACAGGCGGTTTCAATTTTAGAAAACTTTGTCGTCGGAGCGGATAAAAAAGAAGGAAATTCTACAAAGCGAAAAAAGAAAAAGGCAAGCTAAAAAACTTGCCCTGGACTTCGTTTGGACACAATTTGAATTCACGTTTCCGTAAACCCTTTATTTGTCCAACATACTAAAAAAGATTGGCTCCGCAGGTAAGACTCGAACTTACAACCCTTCGGTTAACAGCCGAATGCTCTGCCATTGAGCTACTGCGGAATATCGCCTTGAAGTGCGAATCTAAAGATTAAGAATTTGCACCAATGTTGTCAAGCTGACCAGG
>JBBPXX010000119.1:0-7148 GCA_038200505.1 Pyrinomonadales bacterium
AAAGTTGCCAAATCGTCGCCGAAAAGTTTGACGGCGATTTGGGCGCGAACGCCCGATTGCAGATGGTCTATGCGGTGCGAGATCGGCTGTCCGACGTTGGTTGAAACGCCCGGAATGACGGCGAGTTTTTCGCGTATGTCTTCGAGAATCACTTCGCGTTCACGCGCGTCTTCCTATTTCAGATCAACGTCAATTTCCGTGTAATGAACGCCTTCGGCGTGTTCGTCCATCTCGGCGCGTCCGGTTCTGCGCCCTGTCGAAACTACTTCCGGCACTTCCAAAAGAAGTTTTTCGGCAATTTGCCCGATTCTATCACTTTCAGCAAGCGATGTTCCGGGCTGCGCCTGAATATTTATCGTCAGCGTTCCTTCGTTAAATTCGGGCAGAAACGCCGTGCCGACAAACGGCAGAGTCGAAATGGCGATCAAAAACAACGCGCTCGCGCCGCCGATGACGAGCCACGGGTGACGAATTGTGCGGCGCAAAATCTTCTCGTCCCATTTTTTTAAAAAACGCACTAAAAAGCCATCTTTTTCCTCGTGCATCGCCTTCATTTTCGGCAAAAGATACGACGCAAGCACAGGCGTTACGGTCAGAGAAACAAAAAGCGACGCGACGAGCGCGGTAATATACGCGAGTCCGAGCGGCGCGAGCAATCTGCCTTCGATGCCGGACAGCGCGAACAGCGGCATGAAAACGAGCGCGACGATAATCGTCGCATAGACGATTGACGAGCGAATTTCCAGAGATGCGTGATAAATAACTTCCAAGGGCGGACGCGGATTTGCGAGTGTCCGATTTTCGCGTAATCTTCGGAAAATGTTCTCGACATCAACAATCGAATCGTCCACGAGTTCACCGATGGCAACTGCCAAACCGCCGAGAGTCATTGTATTTATTGAAATATCAAAGGCTTTAAAAATCAGAAATGTAACGACGAACGACAGCGGAATCGCCGTCAAAGTGATAAACGTCGTGCGGAAATTTAAAAGGAACAAAAACAAGACGATGACGACGAGAATCGCACCGTCGCGCAAGGCTTCAATGACGTTTGAAATTGAAGTATCAATGAAATTCGCCTGCCGGAAAAGATTGGCGTTGATCTCGATGTCGTCCGGCAAACTGACTTGCAGTTCTTTAAGTGCAGTGTCAATCTTTTCGGTCAGCTCCAGCGTCGAAGTTCCGGGCTGTTTCTGGATTGACATAATCACGGCGGGCGTTCCGTTTGAACCGGCATCGCCGCGTTTGATCTTCGCGCCGAATTCGATGTTTGCCACATCGCCGACCTTGATTGCCGTGTTGTTGCGATAAGCGACGACCGTGTTTTTCAGCTCATCAACCGAATAAAATCTGCCCAAGTTGCGGACGAGATATTCCTGCGATTGCGCGTCAACAAAACCGCCCGTCGAGTTTGAATTCGACTTTTCGAGCGCGGCGGAAACTTCTTCGAGCGTTACGCCGAACTGCTTGAGTTTTTCGGGCGTTACCAGAACCTGATACTGCTTCACGCCGCCGCCGATATTGATGATTTGCGCCACGCCCTGAATGGTCAAAAGACGCGGGCGAATCGTCCAATCTGCCAGCGTTCGGACATCTAGCGGATCGGTTTTTCCCGATTTCGATTTCACGGAAACGAGCATAATCTCGCCCATAATCGAAGAAATCGGCGCAAGGCTCGGCAGAACGTCCGCCGGAAGCTGTTCTTTGGCTTGCGAGAGTTTTTCGGCGACGAGCTGGCGGTTGCGATAAACGTCCGTTCCCCAATCGAATTCGACGTAAATCACCGAAAGTCCGATGCCGCTTTGTGAGCGGACACGCGACACGCCGGGAACGCCGTTCATCGCCGTTTCAATCGGGAACGAGACGAGCGTTTCGACTTCCTCCGGCGCGAGTCCGTTCGCTTCGGTCAAAATCGTTACCGTCGGTTTATTCAAATCCGGCAAAACATCAACCGGCAGATTTATCGCCACATAACTTCCCCAAACGAGCAAAAGTGATGCAATCGCCACGACAATCAAGCGATTTTTGAGCGACCATTTAATAATTGCATTTAACATTTATGCTTCTTAAACCGAACTTTCCGAATAATTTTTAGGAGTTTTCAGCCACAGATTTTCACGGATAAACACGGATATTTTTTTGATAAAGAAATCTTTATTTTCATCTTTTCTTAATCTCGTGTTCATCCGTGTCAATCTGTGGCTAAAAAATAATTATTTCTTGCTCTCAAGGTCTTGTATTAAAAACTTCATCTCGGCAATCTCTTTACGCTGGGTTTCGATAATTCCGTCGGCGAGTTTCCGCACGCGCGGATCGGTAATGTTGGCGCGTTCGCTGGTTAAAATTGCTATCGAGTGATGCGGAATCATCGCTTTCATATAGGAAACATCGTCAACCGTCGTTTGACTCCTAACAAGCCACAACGCGCCCGCGAAAATGACGACGCTGGCGACTAAAATACCAATATTGACTTTGCTGTTTTTATACATACCGAGCATAAAAAGCAGCATAATCACCGCCATTGTCGCGCCCATCACGAACGCCATATAAAAGCGCGTTTCGCTGAAAAAAACGTGGTCAAGAGCATAAGTATTCAGATACATCAAACCGAACATTACAGCCGTCGAAGTCGCAATCATCGCCCCGAATCTCGCGTAACTGCCCGACATCATCTGATGTTTATCCTTTTCCATCTTGTTTCCCGTTTCGTCTTGTTTGATTATTTCGTCTTTTGTTCCAATTTCGTGATTGATTTTTACGTCATCTTTTACTTTTGTTTCATTATTCATTTTTGTTTCCCAACATTCGGTATTACTGCACCAAAATTTTTCCCTTCAACATATCCATTCCGCAAGCGAAATTGAGCGTTTTGCCTTTGAAATTTTCAGGCAGATCAACTAAAACCAATTCGCCGACGGGCAGTTGTTTTTTAATATTCAAATCTTTAAAGACAATTTCATTTCCGCAATTTTCCGAATCGGTTCGCAAAAACGCGAGTTTAGAATATTTGCTTCTGTCGAGTTTTATTTCCTGCGGCGTAAAACCCGCTTTGCTGACCGTGATTTTGTATGCGTCTTTCGGAATCTCGACATTGTTTGCCGTTTTCGACGCATCCGCCGGAGCAATATTCAGAACAAATGGCACTGTAATAACTTTGCCGCCTCGCTGAAACTGTCCCCAGAGTTTGTATAATCCGGCAATCGGAAATTCCGTATGCGCCATTACCGCCGGAGTTTCCGCATTGTCGGTGTCGGTTTTCATATCCATTTCCATATCACCGTGTTTGTCATTATGATCGGAATGCCCGCCCGTGCCTTTCGTTTCGGTCATTTTGCCTTCCATCGCGTGGGCGTGCAAAAATTTCGTCGTGTCTTCGCTGATGATGACAAAATGCGCCATCGCGCCCAAATAAGGCTCTAAATCGGTAACGGTTTTGCCGTCCGCATCTTTGACGAAAAAGTTAAGCGTGATGCCTTTTGCGGCTTTCAAATCTTCGCCCGCTTTCATCGTAAAGGTCAGCCCGTCAACGGTTTTTGTAAATTCCTTATCAGCGACAAGCGGTGTTTCGGCGCGTTTTTCTCCGCCGACCGAAACATCAAAAACATTGACGATCTGCGGCGAATTTTCCGGCGTAAAATCAGCATAAAGTTTATAATCTCCGCCCGTCGGAAATTTGTAATTCAACTTAAAACCGCCGTCCGTCAGCTTTTCCGGGTGAACGTGGTCGAAAAACGCCAGATCGTCTGATACAACTAAGAGATGAATCAGTTTTTCGTGAACAATTTTCAGTTTGTCAAACGGTTTTCCGTCCTTGTCTTTTACCGAAAAACTCAGCGCAACATCCTGATTTGCATTGACTTCCTGCGGCGCGGCGTTTAATTCCATTACATAACCGGCATTTTCCGTCAGTTCCGTGCGTTTGATTTCGCCCACTTTCGCCGTTTCGACCGTTTCTGTATTTGTTGCGACATTCGATTTTTCCGCCGTCGTCTGATTGCAGCCCGAAAAAACGAGCGCGATTGCCATAATTGATAAAATTGCGATTAAAAATGTTGATTTCATATATTTTTATGCTTTCTGTATTTATTAAAATCTTCTCTAAGCCGTCGGTTGTGTCGAACGAAGTTGATAAATGCCTTCGGTAACGACTCTTTCGCCCAACTTCAACCCCGAATTGACTTCGTAATAATCCGCGCCTTCCGCGCCGAGCGCGACGGCGCGTTTTTCAAATGTTTCGCCGCCGTCAAAAACAAACACGAAGGTTTGCCCTTGTTCGGTAATCATCGATTGTTTCGGCACGGCTAAAACCTCACGCTTCCCCGTCGTGTCAATCGTAATCTCGACAAACATCCCGTCGCGCAAACGATTTAATGGATTTTTTACTTCGTAAATCACCGAAACGGTGCGCGTCTGCGGATCAACCGTCTGCCCGACGGAAACGAGTCTGCCGTCGCCGTCGGGCGTTCCAGCCGTGTAAATTTCGCCGCTCAACGCCGCGTTTGTAAAACTCGCTTTTGTCGAATCGCGCACGGCGGGCAAATCGCGCTCGAAAACCTGCGCTTCGATTAAAACACTATTTAAATTGACGATTGAAGCGATTGCAATTCCCGCTTCGATTTGCTGTCCGCTCGTCGCTTTAATGTCGTTGATAATTCCGGTAACAGGCGCGGTTAGCGGAAAAATTTTGTTCGGCTGATTAACTTTCGGGGCGCGAAAAATATTTTGTCCGGCGTTCGTCTGTTTGATTTGATTATCGAGCAATGCAACTTGCTTTTCGGCGGAAGCGACTTCCTGTTCGGCGACTTTGACCGCCGTGATCGCTTCTTCCAAACGCTTGCGCGGGACGGCGTTGACTTCAACCAGATTTTCCGCCCGCCGATGTTCTCGCTCGGCTTGCGCCAACTGCGTCCGCGCCTGATTTGCCTTGGCGCGTTGCTCGGCTTGCTGCGCCTGAAGCTGCAAAACCGAGTTTTTAATGTCCAAACGTCTTGCTTCGATTTCGCGCTGCTGCGCTTCGACTTCCAAACGCTGTGATTCGAGTTCGGTTTGACCGGAAACATCCAAGACCTGCTCGACATAACCGATTCGTTCACCGCGTCCGACCGCCGAACCGATTGTCAAATCCGCATTTAAAACGATTCTGCCCGAAACCGGCGGCGTTATAACCGCCTGCGCGTCCGGCTTTGCTTTAACCGTTCCGGTCGTTTTCAAACCGGCGGTAATATTGCGCGTTTCGACGGGTTCGGTTTTTATGCCGAACAGAATTTGCGACTCTTTTGGAATCGTCAAACTTGCGAGCAAATTCGGATTTGCCGTTTCGATTTTTCCCGATTCGCCCGTCGGATTAAACGCGCCCAAACCTCTCGTCTGACGCGGCGGCGCAAGATAAGCCAGCGCGAAAGTTCCGAAGGCGAAAAAAATCACCGCAAGAGCCGCCAGCGGCGCGAATCTTTTTATTTTTCGCTGTCGGTTTTCATCATATCCGGTCTTATAAAAGACAGTGCCGACCATACCGAAACTCAAAACACCTAAAAATAATAATCCAAGCCAAAACGTCCAACTTACCGGGGCTTTGGTTACGCTGACGGGAAAATCGGCGGAAAATCGGCGATTATCTTTCGTTGCGACATTAAAGACAAATTTGTAATTTCCTGCGCGGGAAAATTCGTAATCGGCTTTGTAAAATCCCTGCTCAAAAGTAGCGGGAATATTTTCGGCAACAATTGCGCCGTCGGCGTTCGTTACATTCAGCGAAACGGCGGCATCTTCAATATTGACGGGTTCACTCGCGCCGAATCCGCCTTCGACTTTTTCAGCCAAACGAAGCGCGATTTGCACGAGTTCGCCCGTGCGCGGATCAGCCGGAAAGCGTTCGAGTTTGAAATTAAAATTTCCGGCTTCCGTCTCGATATTCCGCTCGGCGCGGGCGATTGAAGCCGCCGCCGCCGTTGTGTTTATCGTTGTCGTCGGCTTCGCTTCGCTGTGATCTTCGCCGCCGTGAGCTAAAATTTGCCCGACGGATAAAAGCGATAAGATCAGCAAAAGCTGCGCGGCTAAAAACTTTCGTGTTTGAAACTTAAAAGATTTCATTGTCTTGTAAAATTCTAAAAAAAAGGACTTGAAGTTATGGAAATGCCGCTGCTTTTAACCGAATGCGCTGAAAAGCCGCAACATCTCCAAGACCAAAATTTCCGTTACGGTTTAATGATTATCCGCCGCGCCGTAAAGCGTCTGCATCGTCATCGCGTCCACGCGCACGGCTTCGGCGAGTGCTTTGGCGGTTGCGTCGTCCGCGCCGTTCGCCTTTAAATCCGTGCCGATGAGAAATTTGTCGTCGTGATTTTTTCCGGCAAACTGCGCGAGAAACGGCGCGGGAACGCCTTCGCCGCGAACTTCTTTAACAAACGGTCGTCCCTCTTTGTTGTCATAAACGACGACGAAATCTTTGCCTCCGGCTTTAACGATGGTTGCAGCGCCGATCTGTTTGCGCGAACCGCCCGTCGTCGAAAAAGCCAGATACGAATGATGATCGGTGTCGGGAACTTTTGCGCCCGTGTCCTTTTCTATGTCGGCAATCGCGTCTGCCGGAATGTCCTTATGCTGTTTGGTAAAACTGTTCGCGTCGGGCAATGCCGCTTTAACCGATGCCGGAGCGTCTTCATCCTTTTTAGCGGGCGGCGCGGCGTTCTCCACGTTCGCATTCATTTTCGTCGTATTGGCATTTGCCGTCGTCGTCGTTGTCGTGTTTGAACCGGACGAGCAAGCCGCCGCCAAACCGATTACCAGACTTAAAAGTCCGATTGTTAAAATTGTTAATTTTTTCATTTTCTTTATTCCTCTGTTTTATTTTTTTACTGCACTTTTCTAATTTCCGCGTTCGGTAAAACGCTTTTTTTCGGCATCGAAACCGTTTGAATCGAATTCAAAAATTTCGCGCGGTCAATCTGCGTCGGAACTAGATTTTTATCGGGCAAAACCGAATCGTTGACCGAAGAAAATCCGTCCGGCGGAATCGTCGCGCCGAGTGCCGCTTCGAGTTCCGCCAAAGCCGCGTAATAATCGCGCAAAGCCTG
This sequence comes from Pyrinomonadales bacterium, assembly GCA_038200505.1. Taxonomy (GTDB): domain Bacteria; phylum Acidobacteriota; class Blastocatellia; order Pyrinomonadales; family Pyrinomonadaceae. The sequence continues at coordinate 7,074 of JBBPXX010000119.1, forward strand.
ATTGTAGCCCGTGATATTTTCCGCCAAACGCCGCTGTTCATTGACCACTTCAAAAATCGAAAACTCGCCGAAACC
>JBBPXX010000120.1:0-3415 GCA_038200505.1 Pyrinomonadales bacterium
CAAACGACTGTTCTTTTGCTTGTCCTTTTCGGCTTTGATTTTCTGTCGCAAATCTTCTACGCTTTCTTTTATCTTGGGTAAGGCTTTATTCATTTCCTTAGCTTAAAGATTTATTGCATATTCTTCAAGTCCATTCCGTATGAGTTGTTCGGGCGAAGCGTAGGAAGGTGTCATCACGCCGAGTCTTGTAATCGTGGCGGAATTGACGTTTTCAAATTCGGCTGAAAGAATTTTCGAAATTCCAAAATCAAGCAGTTTCGGATTTCCATCATCGGTAACGAGAATATTTGAAGGCTTCAAATCGCGGTGAACAATCAAGTTTCGATGTGCAAAATCAACCGCCGCGCAAACTTTTCTGAACAAATCCAATCTCTGATTCAAATCAAGTTTGCGTTTGCTGCAAAAATTGTCAATCGGCAAACCTTCGATGTATTCCATCGTCAAATAAGGAATTTTATCGTCAGTCGTTCCGGCATCGAGAAGTCGCGCAATATTCGGATGTTCAAGAGAAGCAAGAATTTCGCGTTCCTGCTGAAAACGTCGGCGCAGTTCGGCAGTGTTCATCTCGCGTTTGAGCAACTTTAAAGCGACTTTTTGTTCAAATTTTCCGTCGGCGCGTTCAGCGAGATAAACCGCACCCATTCCGCCGTACCCGAGTTCACGAACGATTTTGTAAGCACCGAATTTTTGCCCGATTAAGACGTTTTCCGCCGCGTCTTGCGTATCGAAAAAATCTTTTGAAAATTCGACAGCCGAGAGTTTCATCAAATCTTCCGATTCTTCTTCAAATGCCATCAACGATTCGACTTCCGCACGGATTTCACCGTTGATGACGGAATTGTCCAAAAAATTCTTGCGCTCCGACGCTTCGAGCGGCAGAACTTCCGCCAATAATTCTTTTACTTTTTTCCATTTTTCCGTCTGCATAATTGAAGTTCTCTAATCTCTTGTTTGTATATGCGTAATCGGAGAGGGAAATCAGCCAAAATAATTTTAGGAGAGATAAAATCAGCCTTGATTTAGTTCGCGGTAAAGCCAGAGCCGCGCCGATTGCCATTCGCGCCCGACGGTTCTTTCGGAAATGTCCAATGCTTCGGCGATTTCCTTGATTTCCTTATTATTCAATCCGCCGAAAAACCTCATCTCGACGAGTTTTGCCTGTTGCGTGTCAAATTTTTCGAGTTTTTCCAAAACTTCGTGCAAAACAAGAATCGAATCGGCGCGTTCTTCAATCGGAATTTGCACGTCGTCAATCGAAAAACGAATCGGATTGCCGCCGCGTTTCGCCGCCGCGTGAAAGCGGGCGTGGTCAACCAAAATCTGCCGCATCATCCGTGAAGCGATGCCGTAAAAATGACTTCTGTTTCGCCAGTCAATTCCCGTTTGTTCGCTCAGTTTTATAAACGCTTCGTGAACCAACGCCGTCGGCTGCAAAGTATGATTCGAGCGTTCCTTTGCCATCAAAAAGCGAGCCTGTCTTTTCAATTCGTCATAGACAAACGGCAAAAGCAGTTCTTTCGCATTCTCATTTCCATTATTCCAATCCTGCAAAATTTGCGTGATTTCGGGAGTTTCTTTATCGCTCATAAAAACTGTTGCGAGCTTAATTTTTTAAATTGTAGCTTATTTTCAGGCGAAAATAAAACTTTTTGAAATGTTTTGGCTGACTTTTTCAAGTTTCTACGCATATACAAACGAGAGCAAATTCTAACCCATTTTTATTCGCGGAGGAAAATATGAAAAAAATAACAATACATTTAAGAACAACATTAACGATTGCCATATTGATATTGGCGATCTCGGCTATAAGTATGATGGAAACGGCTGTTACCGCTTCCAATGCGAACGACGGCGGTGCGGATAATTTATCGCCGACCGTCTGTGTGGCAAAACCACCAAATCTTGTTTCGTGGTATAAAGGTGAAAACAATGCGCTCGATTCCGCCGATGACAACAACAGCACGATTCAGGGCAACGTCACCTTTACGACAGGCGAAGTTGGACAAACATTTACTCTCGGCGGCAACGGTGATTTAGCTGGCAACGGCGACCGCGTTTTAGTCGGCAATCCGGCGAATTTACAATTGCAGAATTTTACGATCGAGGCATGGATAAAACGCTCCAGCAGCACAATTGTCACTAATTCGCCGGTCGCCGGATTCGCGGGCGGAACATTTTTTGCCTACGGGTTAAACGGCTACGGCTTTTTTATCGACCAGCCAACCAATCGGCTGGGCTTAACGCAAATCGGGGTTCCTTCGGTTTCCTCGACTGCCACAGTTAGCGACACCAATTTTCATCACGTCGCCGTGACCAAATCAGGCAATCAAGTTACGTTTTATGTTGACGGCGTCGCGGACGCGCCCGTAACTTACAATGCAAACTTCACCTTTACGACTAATGCGGCAATCGGCGCACGCGGCGACAACGACGCGCGAAACGCATTCTTTGGCAGTGAAGATGAGCTTTCGATTTACAATCGCGCCCTTTCGCTCGCGGAAATTCAAGGAATATTCAACGCCGGACCAGCCGGAAAATGTGATCCGCCGGCATCAACGTCATTTATGGTAACAAACACCAATGACAGCGGCGCGGGCAGTTTGCGGCAGGCAGTTATGAACTCGAATATTTCGGCAGGTGCGGATACGATTGAATTCGATTCGTCATTTAATACGGCACGGACAATTACTTTGGCATCGCAAATAATTATTGATGCTAACGACGATACGGCTTTGACGATTACGGGACCGGGAGCGAATTTGCTGACTGTCAGCGGAAACAATGCGGTTCGCATATTTAATATCGCCGCTAGTGAAACCGTAACATTCAGCAATATGAAATTAACGCAGGGAAATGCTGACAATAGTGCCGGAAGTGCGGGAGGCTTTTTCGGCGGCGCAATTCTTACCGGAACAGGCACGACCAACGTAACGAACCTAATCATAGATAATAATAAGGCACGTTTCGGCGGCGGCATTTATAATTTCGGCACATTGAATATTACAAATTCAACGATTTCAAACAACACAGCCGCCACAACAAACAGCAACGGCGGCGGTATTCGCAATGCTGGTGCCACTCTGACATTTACGAATGCAACTATCGTCAATAATTCGACGACTGCGAGCGGCGGCGGAATCCAAGTCGGTGCGACGCTCCGCAATTCGCTAATCGCTAACAACTTCGCAAGCGGAACAGGCAACGATCTGAGCGGAACATATACTTCACAAGGTTACAACCTGATTAGAAGCACGACGGGCGCGACCATCACGGGAATAGGGCAAACGCATTAAAAGTTGAGAACTTTAAGTAGGTAGCTTTCATTCCAGCCTGCTTTCTTGCGTTTGCCTTCAATTCCCCTTTTGCAACTCTTTTCTTGCTTGAGTAGATTCAAGCCGAGATGTCGAATAGTCGC